>JAFWUG010000096.1 GCA_017524185.1 Bacteroidales bacterium | reverse complement strand
TCGGTATCGAAAAATCGCTCAGCGTGCTGGGCGGCCTCCACACCTTCATAATGGCCGTAGGCGATGTGTTTGGCCTCATCATTCTGGTGGCCATCTGCGTGTTCCTCTTCCGCCGCTTGTTCATGCACATCAAGCGTTTTGAGGGCATTGAGATGAAGGAGCGCTCGCACAAAGATGCAGCCGCTGCGCTCACCGCCATTCTGCTGCTCATGGTTACGCTACTGGGCATGAACGCTGCCTACGTGGCTCATTGCCATGCAGTTGGCGAGCCAATAGTTGGCGCATATCCCGTAAGCCAAATATTGGCAGGAATGTGTAACAGTATGGATGCCAGCACTATACACGTGTACTACCGTATATTCTGGTGGTCGCACATCATGCTGATTTGCGCCTTTGCCAACTATTTGCCCTACTCCAAGCACTTCCACGTGTTTATGTCGGTGCCCAACACATTCATTGCCAGGCTCGAGCCATTGGGCAAGTTGCGCAACATGGAGAACGTAACCCGCGAGGTGAAGCTGATGATGAACCCCGATACTGCCTTTGCCGAAGCCCCTGCAGATGCGCCCATCGAGCGTTTTGGGGTGAAAGATGCCACCGATGTGATTTGGAACACCTACTTCAACTCGCTGTCGTGCACCGAATGCGGGCGCTGCACCTCGGTTTGTCCGGCCAACATCACTGGCAAACGCCTTTCGCCGCGCAAGTTGATGATGGATCTACGCGCTCGGATGAAGGAAAAAGGGCCGCTGTTAAAGCAAAATGGACGCGACTACGACGATGGACGCTCGCTGCTACGCGACTACATCAGCGAGGAGGAGCTATGGGCCTGCACCACGTGCAATGCTTGCGCCCAGGAATGCCCCATCAACATCAATCAGCCCTCGCTGGTGGTGGAGATGCGCCGTTATTTAGTGATGGAAGAAGGTGCCGCACCGGGCGAAATTAAAGCCATGTTGAGCAACATCGAGAACAACGGTGCGCCGTGGCAATACTCGCCCGAAGACCGCTTGAACTGGGCCAACGACCTCGAAATTAACCGCTAACAAGCCACAACAATGGAGAACGTGAACATCCCCGTAATGGCCGAATTAGCGGCCCAGGGAAAAACCCCCGAATATCTGTTTTGGGTAGGATGTGCAGGTGCTTACGATGACCGCTACAAAAAAGTGGCGCGCGCCTTTGCAAAAATACTCATACACCTAAACATCAATTTTGCGGTGCTGGGTACCGAAGAAACCTGCACGGGCGACCCCGCCCGTCGGGCTGGCAACGAAATGCTATTCCAGATGCAGGCATTGCAAAATATTGAGATTTTTAAAGCATACGGCGTAAAAAAGATAATTACAATCTGCCCTCATTGCTACAACGTTTTCAAAAACGAATATCCCGACCTGGGAGCCGAATTTGAAACCATAAGCTACGTTGATTTGCTTCGCGACCAAATAAACAGCGGCAAATTAAAATTAGACAATAGTTCGCTGAAAAACAGCCTAATAGCCTACCACGACCCATGCTATTTGGGTCGCGCTAACGGCATCTACAACGCCCCACGGCAGGTGATTGGCCAAATAACCAACAAGACTGTTGAATTGCCCCGAAGCAAAAGTTTTGCGCTATGCTGCGGTGCTGGCGGTGCGCAGATGTTCAAAGAGGCCGAAAAAGGTAACAAGGAAATTTTCCTCGAGCGTATGGACGACGTAATTGCTGTAAACCCCGATATTGTTGCCACTGCATGTCCTTTTTGTATGACCATGATGACCGATGGTATAAAATACAAAAATCAGGAGGAACGCATGAAGAACTACGATATTGCTGAACTTGTAGCAATTGCCCTGAATTTGTAAACTAAAACCAAACATCCGATGGACGAAAATAAAAACCTCAAAAGCGGCGAATTCCTAATCAAGGACATCGAAGCCGCAAACATCTTTATCCCCGAAGAATTTGGGGAAGAGCAGCAAATGATAGCTCAAACATGCCGTGATTTTCTCGAAACAGAGGTATTCCCCAACCTCGATGCGCTCGACAAGGGCAACCGCGAGTTGATGAAAGGCATACTGCGCAAAGCTGGCGAATTGGGTATGCTGGGCATATCTATACCCGAGGAGTACGGCGGTTTTGGTCAGGATTTCCGCACCCAAATGTTAGTGGCCGAGAAAACTGGTGCAGGCTACTCGTTCGCTGTGGCCTACCAATGCCACTGTGGTATCGGCACCATGCCAATTATGTACTACGGCAACGAGGATCAACGCCAGCGCTACGTAACCCGCTTGGCCACGGGCGAACTGATTGGTGCCTACTGCCTCACCGAGCCCGGCGCAGGCAGCGATGCCAACTCAGGCAAAACCCGCGCCACGCTTAGCGAAGACGGCAAGCACTATATCCTTAATGGGCAAAAGATGTGGATTACTAATGGTGGCTTTGCCGACACGCAAGTGGTGTTCGCCAAGATTGATAACGACCGTATTCTGAGCGCGTTTATTGTGGAGCACGATTGGCCGGGCGTTGTGATTGGCCCCGACGAGCACAAAATGGGTATCAAGGGCTCATCGACCACCCAAATCTACTACAACGACGTGAAAGTGCCCGTGGAGAACATGATTGGAGCTCGCGGTGAGGGTTTCCGCATTGCGCTGAGCATCCTGCACATGGGACGTATGAAGCTGGGTGCCAACGTGATAGGCGCAGCCAAGCAGGCCATCGCCGATGCTGTGCGCTACGCCAACGAGCGCAAGCAGTTCAACACCACCATTGCCAACTTCGGCGCCATACAGCACAAACTGGCTCAAATGGCCATCAGGGCGTTCGCCCACGAGTCGGCCATCTACCGCGTGAGCTGCGACGTTGATGCCATGCTCGACGACCTGAAGGCCAGCGGCATGGACTATGGCCGTGCGGCCATTGAGGCCATCAGCCACTACGCCGTTGAGGATGCCATTCTGAAGGTGTATGGCTCCGAGATGCTCGACTACATTGTTGACGAGAACGTGCAAATACACGGCGGTATGGGCTTCTCGGCTGAAATTAACGCCGACCGTGGCTACCGCGACTCACGCATCAACCGCATATTCGAGGGCACCAACGAGATCAACCGCCTGCTGGTGGTTGAGAGCGCCACCAAACGCGCCATGAAAGGCGAATACGACCTGTTTAGTGAGGCTCAGGCTATGTGCGCCAATTTAGCATCGGTGTGCGATGGCGCAAAAGATAATGAGTCGTATTTCGACGAAAAAATGCGCTACGTGCGTAATTTAAAAAAGGCAGTGAAACTCACTACCTATGCGGTAACCAACGCTTTGGGCAAGAAATACATGTCGGAGCAGGAGCCTGTGAACAACCTGTCGAACATGATTATGGAGCTCTACGAGGCCGAATCGCTGGCTCTGCGCGTGCAGAAACTCGACCAAATGCGAGGCGAGTCGGCCATCCATCGCGCCATGCTCGATGTGTTCCTATGGGATGCTGCCAGCCTCGCGCTAAAGAACGCCAAAGACGCGCTCTACTCGAGCATGCCTGCCGCCGAGGCCGACAAGATTTACGCTGCCGTTGATGTACTACTGCGCCAGCGCGGCGTAAACGTGCGCGACGCTCGCCGTTGCATAGCGGCCAAACTATTAGAAGACAACGATTATAAGTTGTAGTCCTAAAAACAGTTAAAACAAAATGCGCCCAACCAAGCAATTTGGTTGGGCGTGTTTGTATTTTGAATAGCGTTTTTAAAAACGATGTATATGAAACTTAAAACTTTGCTACAACAGATGCTGCAAAGCCCAGTTCGTTTCCCTGTTGAGGCGGCTTTGGGGTTGGTATTTTTTGTTGTAGCCGTGTGGCATAACAATTTTTCTTTCACAGACGATGTGCTGTGGCTGTTTGTTCCGTTGCTGGTGCTGTCATTTGTGCTACAGCGTGTTAATCGTTGGGCCTATTACGCGTCTTTTTTTATTTTTTTGCCCCTAATGGCCGTTAATTTAAAGCCTTTTCTGTGGACCTACGGTTTTGGCTTCACCTATGTGCTGGCGGGCATACTGCTGGTGCTGGGCAACAGCAGGCTCACTAACCGTGCGTTTGCAATCAATGCCCTGCATGTTGTGGTGCAGTTGTTTTTCGGGCTTGTGGTTTCGGGCATTCTAAACCTTGCGGTGTTGGCCATTGTTGGGTCGTTTCTCTATATTTTTGGTATCGATGCGCCTAACGACCTATTTCTCCACATTGTGCAGTTTATTTGGTTTGTGCTTGCGCCGCAGGTATGCTGCACGCTCATAAGCCAGCCCCATGCCCCCGAAGGCACGCCGGGTCGTGTGCTCGGTGTAATTTTAAATTACATCATTTCGCCCGCCGTTGTGATTTATACCGTAATTTTGTATGCCTATTTTTTGAAAATTATATTTGAGTGGAATTTGCCTAAGGGCGGCGTGGCATGGATGGTTATGGGCTTTGTGGCTGTGGCACTGGTGGGGCGCATTGCCCAATCGGTGCTGACGCAACGCTACTACGATTGGTTCTACAACCGATTCACATTCATTGCTATACCGCCGCTTATCATGTACTGGATTGGCTCCATCTATCGCATCAGCCTCTATAGTTTCACCGAGAGTCGGTTCTACTTGCTTGTAGCAGGCCTTTTGATGACCATTTTTGTGCTTATGCTATATAGCGAGCGCACGAGCCGTTTTCAGCTTATGGCATTTATTTTTTCCGCTGTAATTATCGTATTTACTTACATTCCAGGCATTTCTGCTAAGAGCATTGGGCTGCGATGTCAGATACAGCGGCTGTCGGTGCTAATTGATCGTATGCAACTGCTTGATGCACAAACCGGTAGGTTGAATGATGCAATAGATTTGCATCGCATTGTGCGCGACAGTATGCTATGTGCGCAGTATCGCGATGTTACCAGTGTTATACGCTACGTGCAACGCGGCATGGGCGATGGTCCGTTTAGGGAGCGCTATGGAGAGTGGAAGCACAGCGAGTATATCTTTAATTACGAAAAGCATAATAGTTCTGAGGCTACTAGCTTTTCGTATGAGCGTGAGCACCCTGTTGATATTGGAGCATATACCCTAGCATTGCCCAGTGGTAGTTATCGGAGTAATTTTGATTATGGCAGTAGTGTGTTGATTGTAAGAGACAATAGTGGACGTGTGGTTATGGAATATCCCATAAATGAGATGCTACGTCGCAATACCGCGCTTTTGCACAATCCTCAAGGGCTGTTTGCTTATAGTAATGATACGCTGCTGCTGGTGCTAAATGAAATAATTCTTGGCGATTCGGTGCTAAATGCCTTCGGCATTCAGATGTTCCGTAAAACGAGATAAGGGAGTGGTTGATCTTTTATTCGCTATGAAATGGGTAGAGCATTGCGCTCTCCATTTTGAGGGGGCGTTGTTTTTGTTAGCTAAAGGTTTACAATCAATATGATGAAAAAATCAAAAAAGTTAAAAAAAAATTGGTAGTTCAAAAAGAAAGCACTATCTTTGTACCATGATGATTCCATCATACATAGCGCAGACGGAGCCTCGGAGCCGAAGGGTATACCCATGTATGTACACCGCATAACTTCGCGCAAAAACATGATTCACAGCATGAAAGCATCTAAAGCCCGCCACAGCGCACCATAGCCTGCGCGGGCATCCGCCGCATGGAGGCCGGCCAGCCCTCGGCGTTGGGGATGCGGATGTGCGAGGGCAAAGGGGCAAGGCAGTGGCTGTTTGCCATGGGCAGTGCCAAGAGAGCGCATTCAACAATGGTTAACTACTACACAAACCACTTAATTCAGCAAGGCGATGAATGACAAGAAAATAAGCAAGGGACAATCAATCCTAACAATGATGTCTATCGATGACATTGTACTTAATGACTCCGAACTGGTAGAAATTAAAGGCGGCGAATGTCCTCCCGTAAACTGCGGTTCTGGTTGCGGTTTGGGCTGCGGCGACGGATGCGGTATGGGCTGTTCTGGTTGTAAAGGCTCTGGAACTGTGATAGCTCAAAGATAATTGCACGAAGATATGGTTTGTTTATATCGAATATATGCAACCATACTTCTTACTTTGATTTCGGGATTGGTCTTAGGCCAATCCCCTATCAAAGGGGAGGTGATTGATGAAAATTCTAATCCCATTGAATTTGCTACTGTTTCTGTATTTTCTTTGCCTGATAGCACATTAGTTGCCGGCGGAATCACTGACTCAAAAGGCCAATTCGAAATAAAGTTAGATGATATTTCAAATTTTTATTTGCGTATATCTTATGTGGGCTATCAAACGGTAGTGGTATCTGATGTAAATCAAAACACGATAACATTGTACCCTATCGCTACGCAGATAGGCGAGGTGAGCGTAAAAGCATCGCGCCCCAAGATACAATTCAAAGGCGATAGATACGAAATTGATATTGAAAAATCGATGATTGCCGATGGCAATAAAATGGACGATTTGCTCCAGCAACTTCCTGGTGTACAAACCAGCAGCGGAAGTATAACCGTAAACGGACAGATAGCGCAGGTGATTGTAGATAATAAAACGCTGAAAATCAGCGATGAAGCCATAATGTCATACCTGCAAACATTGCGTTCAGAAGATGTTAGCACAGTAGAAATAATCCCCAATCCATCGGCGATATACGATGCCGACGGAGGAAGTATTGTTCGGATTATTACCAAGAAAAAGAAAGAACAGGGATTCGATTGCACATTAAGCGATAGAACAACATTTCAGAACTTTTTTGGTAATATGCCATATTTGCAGCTTCAATACAACAGAAATAAATTTACCTCCGCAATCTCGATGAACGCAGAGCGTTCAAAATGGTTGATACGTAGCAAACATCAATCTGAAGATTACACTCAAAACATTAAATACATTACACCACAAAGCAACGACACAGTCAACGACAAAAACTATTCGGCTAATATTGATTTAGGCTACGATTTTAACAGCCGAAACTCCATTAAACTAAACGGCTCATACCTATTATGGAGCAAGGACGAAAAAATGAACTTTAGTACAGATATATCCGGAACTACAAATAAAATTTCAAAAACTAAAACCACACAGCACGACAACCAAACAATGCAAACGTATGGTTTTACACTAAACTACTACCATGCTTTCGATTCGCTTAAAAATAAAACACTGCTGTTTATGGCCGATTATATTCATCAGTTTTCGTATCCATATAATTCAGTATTAGGCTTTTATAATACAGATATTAATAATTTTTTGATTGCAGACGAAAATTATAGATATGAGCAGAACAAACCTTATCGAATAGTGAGTAGCGAAGCGCGATATTCACATTCCACTTCGAATATAGGCTCATTTAAAGTTGGTGTAAAATATAGCAACGTAAACATTAGTAACTCATTGCAGTGTTTTGAGTTGGATAACGCTGCAAATTGGTCGCAAAACACGCAATTGGGTTACGATATGGTGTACAATGAGCAAATAGCAGCTGCTTATTTGTCGTATAGTATAAACAAAGGAAAATGGAGTGCAGGAGCAGGTTTGCGAGGCGAATACACGTTGCCTCTCAATGACAAAAACAAGGGGTATGGCAATTTATTTCCCTCGGCCAATTTCAACTTTCGCCCACACGATGCACATTCCATCGGCATAAACTATACCAAACGCATTAGCCGAGTTCCGTACTATCAATTGCAGCCATCGCGCTACTACGTTTCGCGCTACGAGATGATGGAGGGTAATCCCCAAATGCAGCCCAATATCATACATAAAATCGGGCTGAATTATAGCTTTAAAAACAAATACTACCTAAACGTCTCCTATTCGTTGAACACCAACGACCGTACAGCATACCAGCGTAATGATATACTTGATAGCACTTTGGTTTTTGTCCAAACCCACGCTGATGGAGTTTTTGGTAATTATATAACAGCCAATGCGTATGTGCCCATCAAATTTTTTGACTGGTGGTCGAGCATAAATCAACTAAACTTGTATTACAATCGTTATTGTATAAATGGGAGCCTGCTGAACACTTCGTTTACCTACGATATATTTTCGCGGCATACGTTTACTTTGCCTAAAGACATACAATTTGAATTACAGTATCGCTACATCTCACCATACACCGATGTGTACAAGCATACAATGGCTACGCACTCGTTGTCGGCAGGAGCAAGGAAATACTTTTTAAATCGTTCACTACTCTTAAAATTCGATGTTAGTCGAATTATTCAGCATAGCAGCGGATACGATTTGAATATGCCTACCACTCACACTTTGTTTGAAAGAATCCCTACAGGACCATTGTTTGCGCTAACTATTTCCTACTATTTCAGTCGTGGCGTTAGTCGCGAAATTTGGACGCAAAGTAGTAGTCAAGACGAACAATATCGAACCTATTAACTATAAAACTATGAAAACCAGCCAGTTCAATCTTTTCTACAAAAAGAAAAACTGTGTAATGGGCTATAATTCTTACACAGATAGTTTTATGCTTATGTCGCACAAGGCGTATGAGGCTTATAAAACCGTAAAACTGTCTGATTTTGAAAAACAATATCCTGATATTTATCGAAAGTTGGAGGATATGAAATCTCTAGCCCATGCCCAAATTCCCCCACATACGCCAGAAAGATGCCATGGACTGCGGGCCGTTGTGCCTGGCCATGGTGCGCCAGTAGCAGAAAACGAAAGTTTATCTTCTAATAATCAATCAGTTAAAAAATAATCTAAAAAATTTTCTAAAAACCGCTGGTTATTTCAAAAACTTTGACTACCTTTGCACCGTGATACAGCATATCTCACATACAGCCTCGCGGCCGAAGGACCCACCTATACACATAGGCGCACGGTATTCGCACAAATATCTGATTTACAGCATGAAGCATCTAAAGCCCGCCATAGCCACGACAGCCAGCGCGGGCATCCGCCTCATGGAGGCTGGCCAGCCCCCGGCGTTAGGGATGCGGACGTGCGGGGGCGAAGGGGTGCAGTAGTGCAATTAGGCATGGGGGTGTACCAAAGAAAGCATCCAACATGAAATCATCCGCAGAAATGCGGGCATACACGTCGGCTGATGTGCTGGCATAATTCTTAATACGAGAAACAATGAAGCAGAAAAAAAAGATAAAACTGACCACTCTGTCCGAGCAGAAAATGAAGGTCATCAAGGGCGGGCAGCAATCTGCAATGGCCGCGTGCTACTGCGGAAGCATTTGCCATGCCTGCGACTCCATTTCGGTACGTGGTTATTCCCTCGCCGGAATGATAAATGCTGGTGGAGGTCTTCAGCAACAGTTAGAGTAAACAACTATGGCGTGTGCATGCATCGATTAACAGACACGTCGCTATTGTGTGTACGCAGGAGCAAATATATGCTCCTGCGGCACACTTTAGTTAGCAATTTAAATAATTACATAACCAAGGACAATCCATGATTATTTTAAAACGATTTTCGTGCACTTTATTCATCTTGATATTCAGTAGTTTTGTTTTACGCGCACAGATGAATGATATTGTGGTGCTACACAATCGCGTATTGGAGAGCTACGACCGTAATGTGAGTATTATTGGCAATGAGTTTAAGAACTATGTTGTGGCCTCAGTTAAGGATTTTTTTCTACGAACTGATTCTGCTAACGTAAAATATTGGAATACAGAGCGTAGCGATATTGACCGCTACGGTGATATAATAAGGGGTTTAGGGTTGAAAAATATATATGCATTTGGTAAAACAATGGTGCATGATATATTGCTGCGCCCAGATAGTACATATATACTGCATGCAACCACTTTTGTTCCTGTTGATAGCGCATCTATTGACGTTCTTAGCCATTATAAAATCTGCGCGACCATAATGCAAGGCTCCGTAAAATTTCATAATTATGCCACGTATAGTATCGAAAATAATATTGTAGGATATTATTATCGAGAAAATATAAATTATTATTTTCCACTGTATTACAGCATTGACAAACGCGCAGTGAAAAAGACCGATGCATTTATATCGAAAATTCAGCAAGAATACGGGTTTAATGATGGCTTACAGCCCATAATGTATTTCTTGGGAAACAACCTCGACGATGCCTATAGCATTGTAGGTGCAGGCTATAGCGTTGCCACCACATCGCAGCCCACAGCGGGCATGTATGCTGGCAACAACATCATCTATTCGCAACGCCCCGACCATCTGCACGAGCTGGTTCATGCGTTGTTTATGCCC
>JAFWUG010000010.1 GCA_017524185.1 Bacteroidales bacterium | reverse complement strand
AGACTACACATTCCAGCTTGGTAGCGTGTTTGACCGTTATGAAGATGTTGTGTACGGAAATAAGGTTCGTGATATAGCTGAGATTTGGGCAAATGAATCGCTGGCGGGTTGTTCTGATTGTGCGTTGAAAGTGTATTGTGGTGCAGACCCCGTTAGAAACTATTCAACACAAGGCGATATGTATGGCCATAGGCCATCATCGTTGTTGTGTAAGAAAAACAAGGCTATCATAGAATACTTGATTTCCTTGATTGTTGAGCGTAAAGATGAAGTTGTTCCCATATTCAAAACTTGGCTTCTATGAAAAATGGTTTTGACATAGATTCCAACGACAATGCTTTGTTCGTCACCGAGCAATGCAATAATAATTGCCTAATGTGTTGTCAGCCGCCATCGACTGTTGATGACATAGAAGCATTATATCAGAAGAATCTTCAATTGTTGAATAATGCTCCAGAGGAATTGAAGGTCTTAGGAATAACAGGTGGTGAGCCGACTCTTTTGGGAGAAAGACTAGTTGATCTTATTGTTGAAATCAGGAAGCACCTGCCAAACACCGCCATTCAACTGCTTAGCAATGGTAGAAAATTTAAGGATGCTGATTATGCCCATCGTGTGGCACAAGCCGCAGGAGAAGAGTTTTTCGTAGGCGTACCCATACATTCCGATTATTTGAAAGACCATGATGCAATAGCGGGAAGCAAACATGCTTTTGAGGAAACCATTTATGGATTATATAATTTGGCCTCTGAGGGTGTAGAGATAGAATTGCGGGTTGTTATCAATGCCATGAACTACAAACGCTTGCCGCAAATGGCAGAATTCATTTTCAAGAATCTGCCCTTTGTCTCATGGGTGGCATTCATGGGAATGGAAAGAATAGGTTATTCGGTCAAGAACCAGTCTTTGATTTGGTCTGAGCCCTATGAATATGCCTCTTACTTGAGAGAAGCAGTGATGATTTTGGATAGTTGGGGTGTACCAGTAGCAATCTACAATATCCCATTATGTCTGTTACCTAAAGATTGCTGGATATTTGCAAAAAGAAGCATTTCTGATTGGAAGATAAAATACTCGAAGATTTGCGATGATTGTTCGGTAAAGAAAAAGTGTTGTGGTCTGTTTAGCACTTCCGCTAAAGAGTATATAGGGCTTAAAAGTCAAGTTGGTGTAATGGACAAAATAAGGCCGTAGTATAACAAAGGACTGATTTTTTCGTAATACAGTTTATGGAAAGAGAGAAACACTCAGCGGAAAGCATCATGGGGTTGATATGCCAGCTCCCCAGGGCAGAACGGGCCAAGCTTCAACGTATGCTTATTGGCAGCCAAGTGAACGCATTGGACCTCGAGACATACCTGACCCAGCGTCGCTTTGCCGATGGTAGGGTATGTCCGATATGCGGGGGGACGCATGTCCTGCGCAACGGGAGGCGCAGGAGCGGCGCCCAGAAATTCATCTGCAAGGATTGCGGGAAAACCTTCTCCATCTCGAAGAATACCGTGTTCAGCGGCACGCGCAAGGGGCTGGCCGTATGGATGGAATACCTGAACTGCATGGCCGAGGGGCTGAGCTTGGACAAAAGCGCCGAGCGCTGCGGGATAACGCACAGCACCGCATTCGCATGGAGGCATAAAATCCTGGACGCCATCGGCAAGGGCACCGAGGGCGACAGCCTGGCGGGGATAGTGGAGGCGGACGAAACCTTCCTCCCCGTTTCCTACAAGGGGGACCGCAGGGCGGAAAGCAAGGAGCGGCCATCGAGGAAACGGGGCGGTGAAATCCACCGGCGGGGCCTCTCCGACGAGTTTGTGTGCATACCGTGCGCCATCGACCGCAGGGGCAACGCGCTGAGCAAGGTGGCCAAGCTGGGCAAGTGCTCCACCCAGGCGGTGGATGTGGTGCTCGGCGGGCGCATAGACCAGCAGGCCACGCTATATACGGATGGGGATGCTGCATACCGTAGGTTCTCGCGGGCCAACGGGCACACGCTCGTGCAGATAAAGGGCGGTCGGGGGACGGTCAAGGGCATATACCACATCTAGCACCTCAACGCCTACCACAGGACGTTCAAGGACTTTCTGCGCAGGTTCAGGGTGTCCACCAAATACCTGAACAACTATCTGACCTGGAACAACACCGCGATGCATGGTGAGGGAAGCCTAACGGAAAAACTTAACGCTCTGCTCGAGCGCATCATGGCCGTCCTTTTCGAGGAGACATGCCGCCAAATCCCCATTAGACCGCCAGTTCCTGTTTTGGTGAAAAATCAGTCATGAATCAAACTACAGCCATAGAATTACACGATACCATTAAGCAGCAATACGTACATGCAGCAGTATCGTCCGCCAGTGTGAACCTGCGCATACACCGATTGCCCTGAGCATAGGCCACTAAAGTGTCCACAACTCACTTTTCATGATAGATATGGACACTTATAGATAGTTGTGCACGTTTTTATTGAGTTGTACGATACCGCTAAGCTGCAAAAAGCATCTGCATCCGAAACGCTCGCCAGTGTGAACCTGTGCATACACCGATTGCCCTTAGCATAGGTCACCACGTCATAAAGTGTCCACAACTCACTTTTTAAGTTAGATACGGACACTTATAAGCAGTTATGACTGATTTTATTGGGTTACACAATGCCACATTAGCAGCAAAAAGCACCCGCAAGCGTAACACACTCCAGCATAAAACTGCGCATACTCAGATTGCCATTAGCATAGACGATTACGCCATAAATGTCCACAACTCATTTTTTGTGCGAGATATGGACACTTATAGATAGTTATGCCATATTTTATTGAGTTACACGATGCCATATAAGCGGCAAAACGCACCTACAATAGAAACACGCGCCTGCATGAACCTGCATCCACCGATTGCCCTTAGCGTAGGCCACTACGCCATAAAGTGTCCACAACTCACTTTTTGTGTAAGATATGGACACTTATAGATAGTTATGCTCTATTTTATTGAGTTGTACGATACCGCTAAGCTGCAAAAAGCATCTGCATCCGAAACGCTCGCCAGTGTGAACCTGTGCATACACCGATTGCCCTTAGCATAGGCCACCACGTCATAAAGTGTCCACAACTCACTTTTTAAGTTAGATACGGACACTTATAAGCAGTTATGACTGATTTTATTGGGGTACACGATGCCATATAAGCAGCAAAATGCGCCTGCAATAGAAACACACGCCAGCATGAAACTGCACACTCACCAATTGCCTTTAGCATAAGCCACTACATCATAAAGTGTCTATAACTCACTTTTTATGTAAGATATGGACACTTATGGGCAGTTATGCCCTATTTTATTGAATTACACAACGAGGGCATAGGCGATGAACTGCCTGAGCAGTAGGGAGCAGCCCCTACACACAATATGCGCTAATGCCGTTTGTCCGTCCAAAAATAATCGCTAACTTGCGGCCTGAATTTTAACCAAACGCAATGATAACCATACTGTTGCTGCTCATAGGCTTAGGGCTGGTGGTGCTGGGTGCCGACTGGCTGGTGGAGGGCGCGTCGGGCGTGGCACGGCGGTTCGGCATGAGCGAGTTTGTGATTGGGCTAATCATCGCGGGCTTTGGCTCGTCGAGCCCCGAGCTGGTGGTGAGCCTCACGGGCGCGCTAGCCGGCAATGCCGACATTGCGGTGGGCAACGTGATAGGCTCCAACATCTTTAACACGCTGCTGGTGCTGGGCCTCACCACCCTGCTGCGCCCCGTGGCCATGAGCGATGGCAACCGCCGCCGCGATGTGCCGCAAATGCTGGCCGTTACGGTGCTGTTGCTGGTGCTGGGCATGAGCCACCGCCTGTTTGGCCTAGGCAACGCCGACACCCTGACGCGCTGGGAGGGCCTGCTGATGGTGGGGCTGTTTGTGGGCTACCTGGTGCTGTGCCTGCTCCGCAACACCGCCACACCTGCCGACGGTGCAATGGGCAAGCAACGCAAGTTGCTGGTATCGTGCGCAATGGCTGTGGCCGGTTTGGCTGGCCTAATTTTTGGCGGCGACATGTTTGTGGATGCGGCCACAGCAATAGCCAAACAGCTGGGCGTGAGCGACAAATTTATAGCCATCACCATACTGGCGGGCGGCACCTCGCTGCCCGAGCTGGCCACCTCGCTGATGGCGGTGGCCAAACGGCGCGACCAGCTGGCACTGGGCAACGTGATTGGTTCGAACGTGTTCAACATACTGCTGATACTGGGCAGCTCGGCGCTAATCACGCCGCTATCGTTTGGCTCGGTAACGCTGGTTGATGCCGCAGTGCTGCTGCTGAGCGCAGTACTGCTGCTGGTGTGGACCCACACCGGCCACAGCGACCGCGTGGACCGCTGGGAGGGCGCGGTGATGATTGCGGCGTTCGTGGGCTACTACATTTGGCTGTTTGGGCAGATGTAGGCAAGCGAAATAGGTGAAGTACAAGTAGCTAAGTGACAACGCCATACCAACATGCTGAAAAAAAAAATAGCCCATAGCGAGTAGGGTGTGTGCAAAATAAATTCATACCTTTGCCCTATGGTTTCAAACGCTCTTTACGAGTTATGAAAAACGTTTTTATCGAAAAATTCTCCAAAATTTGATTTCAAATTTACCTCTTAACTCAAAAAATTTGCCAGCAAATAAAGTGCATCAATTTTTAAAGAAAACTGCATTCCTAAATTTTGTTTGCGGAATTGAGGTATATAACTAATCCCCAAGTTAATCAATCAAACTCTAATGATATGAGAAAAGTTATTTTTGTACTCTTTGTATGTGGTATAGTTATTTCATGTTCAAAATCAAATGTAGAACAAATAGAAATGGCCGCTACGTGTTTTGAGAATTTAAAAAAGGTTTCTGATTTGGACAACGGCAAATTATGGGGGAAAACGCTTTATGGTCCAACAATGTTCGTTAATATGCAATCGCGGAATTTGATTGCCAATCAGCAAAATAAGGATAATTCACTTGAACAAAGAGGTAAACTGTTTTTCGGACAACTTCCTGACGACTTGGTAATTGCCAATACAGCAATAAATTATTGCGGTGAGATTTGGACCTGTGTGATGTGGAATGACAGCCGAAATTTGCTAAGCAATACGCAACTTTTGATACACGAAAGTTGGCATCAAATCCAAAATGAAATTGGTATTCCCGCTTATATATCTTATAACCAGCATCTTGACGAAGCAGAGGGGGAACTTTTGCTGAAACTCGAACTGAACATTTTAAATGACTTGCTGCAAAACGATTCAAATGACCTAACGGACGGTTTACACGACGCGATGATAGTGCGCAAATATCGTCAGGCGATGTTCCCAAATGGCAACGAAAACCAATTTGAATGCCACGAGGGGATGGCGGAATATACGGCTATCAAACTATTGCCTTTGAATAGTGATGATGAAGCGATTAAAAAGAAATTAGCGGCTGCTGCAATTATGAAAGGATTGGATAACGTTGGATTCGGCAACTCGTTCGCGTACCTCACAGGCCCAGCCTACGGACTCCTGTTGGATGAACTTGTTTCCGATTGGAGAAGCAGCATCCGTTCTGGCAAAAACATTCCTGATATAATTTCAACGTTAGTTGTCGTCCCTGAGGCGATTGACAAGAATATAATAGATACAATATCAGAACGTTATGAACTAACCGAATATCTAAACAAAGAAAGAATCCGTTTGGAAGCCCGCGACAAGGAAGATGCCGAATTGAGGGCGCGTTTTTCCGAATCTACATGGTTAGTTATTCCCAATAAAAATATCAATTTTAAGTTCAATCCTAATGAGCGTTTGGTGGCATACGACAGCATTGGAGTAATCTACAAAACCATGCAATTAAAAGGCGAATTTGGCACCATCGATGTTAAAAACGGCATAATTAGAGCCAACGATTGGTCGTGTTTCATCATTCCTTATACGGAAAAAAATTGCGATGCTAAAATTACATTAAACTCTGCGTATCTTATTGATACTGTAGATGATAAGACTTTTAGCATTAGAAAAAATAATCAATCCTAATAGCATATAAACAAAAAAAGCATAACACGCATTAATAGCAAATATTCGTCGTCAAACATCCGCAAAAAACAAACCCCAAACCGCTGTTTTGCGTAACCTTGTAGCGGAATGCACAAACACCGCCACAAAAATAGCAGCAGAATAACGCACATAGCCCTTGTTTCGGGGCTTTTTGTGTTGGCTTTGGTGCTGCGGCTGTGGCGCATTGGGGTGGCCGATTTGGGCAACGACGAGTGTTTCTCGGCCTATCATGCTCAGGGCAGCATAGGGTTTATTGTGTCCACGCTGCTGCAGGGCGACAATCCACCCCTGTGGGAACTGCTGCTGCACGGCTGGATATGGATTGCGGGCATCAGCCCTGTGGCGCTGCGCAGCCTGTCGGCGCTGCTGAGCGCGCTCACCGTGGTGCCGCTCTACGCTGCGGGTAGGCGAATCGACAGCACGGCGGGAGCAATAGGCGTTAGCCTGCTCTTCGCGCTCTCGCCCCTATCGCTGTTCCTCGCCCACGAGGCACGCGTTTACAGCCTGCTGGGGCTGCTCTCTGCCACCTCAATGCTGCTGTTCCTGCGCCTTGCTGAGGAAAAACACTGCAAGCACCGCAAGCTCTACCTCGTTGGCCTTGGGACGAGCAACCTGCTGCTGCTCTATGGCCACTACCTCGCCGCGTGGGTGCCGCTGATGCAGGCCGCGCTTTGGCTCGTTGTACCTCGCCTGCGCCGTGCGCTTGGCCGCCCGTTTGCCGTGATGCTGGCGGCGGTTGCACTGCTATTTGCGCCCCTGCTCCCATTCGTTTGGCAACGTCTGCTAACCTCGGGCCTGGCTGGCACATGGATACCACGCTCGCAGAGCGTGATGGAACTACCGCAAATGCTCAACTTTTTTTGGGGTCGTAGCTACATCACGCTGCTGGTGCTGCTGGCGGGCGCAGCGGCGGCTGCGCTATGGGCATGGCGTTGGCTCGTGCGCCGCGACAGCAACGCGCAAACCGCATTGAACCATTACGCTGCGTGGCTAACGGCCATGTGGGCTGTGCCGCTGGTGGTGTCGTTTACGCTGTCGTACCGCACGGGGTTCTTCCTCAACCGCTACTTCTACTTTGTAGCCCCGCCGCTACTGCTCTCGGCCATCTGCTACCTACGTATGCTGCCAGCACGGTGGCTGTCCATGGCCATGGGCTGCGGGCTGATTGCGCTGATGGCCATCAACTTTGAGCCAGACAGCTGCCAGCTACCATACGCCGCCCGAAGCACAAAAACCGAACAGGCCGTGCAGCAGGCCATGGAGCTGTCGCGCAGCACGGGCTACCCCGTGGTGGTGCAGCCCCGTTGGCTCAACCTGCGCATAATCTACTACGTAGATGCCGACCACAGCCTTTTCCGCTCGTTAGGGAGCACCGACAGCCCTGGGCGCTACCGCGACAGCCAAATGCTACAGCACTTCCGCACCCCTGGTGAGCAACGTATGCGCCCTGCATACCCATTCATTGAGCTGCGCGAACAGGGCAACGACTTTAGGATAAGGGTGTTTGAATAAACAAGGCATCAAACCACCTCGCCCGCCCATAGCCGCTGTAAGAACTGCTGCACGGGCCAAACCTCGATGCCGTTGAGTTTGCGCGGACGCTCCTCCTGCGAAAGCAGATAGAGCTTGGCGTTGGGATGCTCCTCGCCAAAAGCCCGCAGGCCACGCGTGTCGCGGCTGCTGATGCTGGTGGCAGCCTTAACCTCGATGGCCACCTCGGCATCGCCAATCACGGCATCCACCTCGTAGCGGTTGTCGAGCGTTCGCCAATACGCAAGCGACTTGTCGCCCCCATGGCGGTAGGCCAAAAAAGCCCGCAATTCCTGCACCACAAGGTGTTCCAGCGCATGGCCATACACATCGGTGCCTAGGCGCAGTGGGGTGCGTCGGAGCAGATGGTTGGGGATGGCCACGTCGAAGAAGTAGAACTTGGGCGACTGCACCACGCGCCGCTTGGCCACACGTGTAAAAGCGGGCAGATAGAATCCGAGCATGGTTTCCTCCAGAATGGCAAAATACTCCTTGGCCGTCTTGGCCGACACGCCGCAATCCTGCGCAATGTTGGCGTAGTTCACAATCTCGGTGTTGCACAAGGCCGCCACCTGCAAAAAACGCATAAACGAATTGAGCTGCCGCACAATAGCCTCCTCAATAATCTCCTGCTGCAAATAGTCGCCAATGTAGGCGCGGATGCGCTGCGCTGCGTTGGCCGACAGGTAGTGCCGGGGCAGCATGCCGCAGTTCAGGGCGCGATTCAGGTCGAAGTTGGGAATCTCGGCGCTCACCAGCGGAAACAGCGTTTGGCTCAGGGCACGACCGCCCAGCAGGTTTGCGCCGCTACGGCGCAGTTTGCGGGCGCTGGAGCCGCTCAGCACAAAGCGCAGCCCGCAATTCTCGATGAGCCAGTGCACCTCGTCAAGCAGGGCGGGTACTTTCTGCACCTCGTCGATGATGACAAGGCTTCCTGGTTCGAGCAGTTCACACTCCTCGCGTAGGCGCGATGGCTGCAGCTGCAGCACCGTGCGCACATCGCTCTTCAGCAGGTCGTAGAGCGGTGCATCGGGGAAGAGCGAGCGCAACAATGTGCTTTTTCCCGTCTGACGGCTTCCCCATAGAAACAAGCTGTCAGTCTCAACCTCGTTCAAAGTAAGTACCCTATTCAACATACTGCTATAGCATTAAAAACGTAAAGTTAGTGCATATCATATAAATATGCAAGAAAAAAGTTCAGAAAATATGGAGTTGAACTATAGAATTTATTAGAATATATGAAGTATATGTATAGATATTATCAAAAAATAAGGACTATAAGTATTGTTATTATCTGAAAAGACAAAGTGGCACTCCTTATTTTATGCAATATGCTCAAGTAACTGGGCCGATAGACAAGAGAGGCTTATAGACAAGGTGCTGATAGACAAGGGGGAAGATGGGCAAAGAACTGATAGACAAGGGGGCATGCCCCCTTGTCTCTGCGAACACATACGCATGAAAACCACAACTGCGCAGTAATTTGCTAAAAATAAACATATTACACCATAACATTCGCTTATATCGCGAAGCGAATCAACCTAAGCGTATACGAATAAATATCAAATATAGAGTATTACTCCGATAAATTTAAACAGACAATCAAATAAAGTTATACAAAATTTTAATATTGAAGTATTTGCACAAAAATATTGCAGCCGAAAAAGTAATAAAATCGGGAGTAGCACTTCCGATTTTGTGAGAAAATCAGAAGTGCCACTTCTGATTTTATGGTAGTTTTAGCGGGAGCAATTTCCCTATGGCCTCTGCCAACTGTTCAGGGCTGAGGTCGCTGGCCTCGACGCGGTGGTGGGCCTGGGAGTAGATGGGATGCCGCTGGGCGAGGAGCTGCTCCACAAACGGGAGCATCATGGCGGGAGCGATGCCCATGAGCAACGGGCGATGGCCCATCTGCGCCGATAGGCGTTCGACCAGCTCGGCGGCGGGTAGCTCTATGTACACCGTGATGCCCTGATGCTTCATGAACTGCATGTTGCTGCCAAAGCACGGTGTGCCGCCGCCGGTGGCCACCACGCCAGCGGGCAATTGAGCAGCTTGGCGCAGTTCGTCGGCCTCAAGGCGGCGGAACGCATCCTCGCCGTGCTTGGCCATGAGCGCGGCTATGGTGCTGCCGTGCCGCTGCTCAATCAGCGCATCGAGGTCGTGGAATGGGCAGCCGAGGTGCTGGGCAAGCACGCGCCCTACGGTTGTTTTGCCGCAAGCCATGAATCCCAACAGATAGACATGCCGCTGGAGCATAGCGTGGACGCGGGTTAGCTGTCGAACTTCAGGTTGAGCCCCTGCGGTGCATCAGGCTCGTTGGCAGGCTGCACCTCGGCTTCGGGCTGTGCGGTTGCGGTGGCCTCGTCGGCGAATGCCGAACGCTCCTTCTGCAGCGGGTCGCCGAACATCACGGTGCGCAGGTCGTGGTTGGCCAACCGCTTGCCCTTGGCCCGAACACCCTTGACGGCTATAAACGCATCGGCATCGAGCGTTTCGGTTTGCTTCTTGCCCAGTTTGTCGGTCGAAACCATCAGCACCGATGGGTAGAGTTCGGGCGATAGCCCCACGAGCGTTAGCCGCTCGCCCTCGGGCAGAATGGTTTGGTCGCGGTTTGATGGCTCGAAACGGAAACGCTTGAGGTAGTACAGTTTCTGGGCTTCGTCGCGATAGATAGCCGTGAAAATGCGGTCGGGGTCGAACGGCTCAATGCGCATGGGCAATTCGTCGAAACGCGCCGAGAATGGCTGACCGGTAAGATGATAGGAACCGTTGCGCATGATGGTTAGCACCATGGCGTTGGGCGCAAATTCGCCCACCAGCGTGCCCGCGCCCTCGGTGTTGAGGCGTAGCACATCGGCATCGAACCACACCTTTTGGCCAGCGGTTTGCGCCACCTTCTCCTTGGCCTGCAGCTTGTGGATGGCAAAACGGGTGAAGATGTTGCCCGCTGCGCCGCGCCCCTTGATGGCGATGTCGGCAAAGTTGAGCTCCAATATGAGGTTGCGCAAGCGCGGACGCGGTTTCAGGAACACCTTCAGGATGTCGGTTTCGCCGTTGGGGTTAGCGCTGAAGAAGAGTATTTCGGAGCGCGGCGTGCCCTTGGTGATGTTGTACTCGCGGTCGCGGGTGGTGCCGGTGATGTTGCAGCGCTTCATCATGATGCAGCCGTTGAGGCCATCGCGATATAGCACATTATAGACCGTGTTGGTGTCGTTCTTGGTATATACAGCGGCGTGGATGATGTCTTTGCCCACAAAGTCCTTCTCCTGCACCTTTTTGACGAAGAAACGGCCATCTTTCAGGAACACAATCACATCGTCGATGTTAGAGCAGGGCGACACCAGCTCCACTCCATCGCCTTTAAGGGCGGTGCCCACAAAGCCCTCGGCGCGGTCGATGTATAGCTTCTCGTTGGCCACCACAACCTTGGCGGCCTCGATGTTGTCGAAGCTGCGCAGCTCGGTGCGCCGCTCGCGTCCCTTGCCGTGCTTCTTCTTCACCTGCTGATAGTAGGCAATCACATAATCTACAATATGTGCCAAGTGATTCTGCACCTCATCTATCTCAGCCTCAAGACTTTTGATGTATTCGTCGGCCTTTTTTATGTCGAACTTCGATATTTTGCGCACGGGCTTTTCGGTGAGCTTCACCACATCGTCGCGGGTTATGGGGCGGCGGAGCAGGTGGGCGTAGGGCTCGAGCTGCTTCTCGATGTTGCTGAGCGTGGTTTCCCAGGTGTCCACATCGCGCTCCAACTCGCGGTAGATGCGCTGTTCGAAGAATATTTTCTCGAGCGACGAGTAGTGCCAATCGGCCTCCAGCTCATCGAGCCTGATTTGCAGCTCGCGGGTGAGCAGGGCCTGGGTGCGCTCCACCGAGCGGCGTAGTATCTCCTTAACGCCCACAAAATGGGGCTTATCGTCATAAATCACGCAGGCGTTGGGCGATATGCTCATCTCGCAATCGGTGAATGCGTAGAGCGCATCAATGGTGAGGTCGGGGTTGGCGTCCTGATGCAGATGGATGAGGATTTCGACGTTGGCGGCGGTGTTGTCGTCAATCTTCTTCACCTTGATTTTGCCCTTCTCGTTAGCCTTCACTATGGTGTCGATGAGCGACGACGTGGTGCGCCCGTATGGCAATTCTGTGATTGATAATGTTTTACGGTCGATTTTTTGGATACGCGCCCGCACTCGAACGGCACCGCCGCGCAGGCCATCGTTGTAGCGGCTGCAATCGGCTAAACCGCCGGTGGGGAAATCGGGCAGCAGCTCGAAATCCTGCCCGCGCAGGTGCGCTATGGCCGCATCGATGAGCTCGTTGAAGTTGTGGGGCAATATTTTCGATGCCAATCCAACGGCAATACCCTCCACTCCTTGCGCTAACAGCAACGGGAACTTGACGGGCAGCGTAACGGGCTCCTGATTGCGCCCGTCGTAACTGAACATCCACTCGGTGGTCTTGGGGTTGAACACCACGTCGAGGGCGAACTTCGACAACCGCGCCTCGATGTAGCGCGGGGCGGCAGCACCGTCGCCTGTAAGAATGTTGCCCCAGT
>JAFWUG010000095.1 GCA_017524185.1 Bacteroidales bacterium | reverse complement strand
GTTGTTGTCGTTGAACTTATACATGGCCGAAAACAGCGGCAGAGGCGTCATCTGATTGTTTTTTATAGAATCGAGAATAAGCCTATTCAGATGCTCGAGGCGCAATCCGGCGTTAAACGAAAAACGCTCCAATCGTAGATTACCATTCAGATACAGCGAATTGCGAAGTTCGTTGTATTTTTGCTCCTTACCTGCATATTGAGGCTCGTTGGATGTATTGCTAATAAGCCTATTATAAAGCTGATAGCCAGTGGTTAGCGTAAGCTTTTCACCTATGGGCTGTGCATAGTCCAACTTTGCATTTAGCGAGTTCATGCGGTTAGCAGTGTTCGTAACCTGCTCGTCAAATTCCGTAGTATCCGCATAAAAAATGCTATCACATAACACGCGATTTTGCTGGCGATTCAGGGTGTAATAGTTGATATTGAAACGTAGGTTTTGCTTTTCTTTGTCGAATTTCTTTTGGTAATAGGCATTATAATTCTGCTGATCGCCTTTTGTTTCTGATTTCAGATGCTCTACTCCATCTGCGAATGGTGTGCCATTTAAAGCAATTGAGGAAAGATTTTTTGATACATCATCGTAGCCCGATTGCTTATAGTCTGCCGTAAAATTAAAAATATTTTTTTCATTAATTCGATAGTCGAATCCATATTGAATAGAGCCTCCTTTCGACATCTCCTCCATCAACACCGATTCACCTTTTGTAAATATTTCAAGAGTGTCGTCTCGCTCAAATCGTTCGCTCTGCATTGTAGCCTTTTTACCGCCATACAAATCCAAAAACGCACCGGCAAAAATCCTTAGCTTGTCCCATGTATAATCGATTTGGATGTTGGAGTTATTCACCACGTTAAAGAAGCTATATTCGAGATTTGCCGAAAGACTAAAGCCCTGTTTTTGCACGTCTTTTAGCACCACATTTATCACCGACATCACTTCGCTGTCGTATTCCGCCGAGGGGTTGTTTATCACCTCTATTTTTCTAATATCTTCGGCCTTAATGGTCTGCAGCGAGCGACCCGATGCAGCACCATTTATAAGTACTAGCACGTTGCTGCTACCGCCAACTGTAATCTCATTGTTTTTGGGTTTGACGCGTATTTCTGGGACGCGTTTCAACAGTTCAAGGCCGTTCACCGACATTGCTACAGCCTGAGAATCGGGCACAAACACGTTCATGTCCACCTCACGGCGAAAGCCGCGCTTATCGCCCACCACCTTCACCTCGTCGATGTCCATTGTCCGTTCCGCAAGCACAATTGCGGGAAGTTTTTGCTGCCTTGCGTTCACTTCAACACGTTGGTTATATGGCTCATATCCCACGCATGTAACGCGCATGCTGTAGGTCTGCGCACGTAACGAATGCAGCACAAACGCGCCCAGCGTATCGGTGATGGTGCCGCCAACAAGTACGCTGTCGGGCAGAGAGTACACCGCCACAGTAGCGTATGCAATGGGCTTTTGTTCGTTACTAACAACACGGCCAGATAGCGTATTGCGCCCTCCCTGCGCAAAGGCGGATACGATAGTGAAAAATAATAAAATTGAAAGTTTAATCTTGATATGCATGGCAAAAATTATTTTTGTTCATAAAATACTCCAAATTACCCATCGGTGAACAGAGATAACGATATAGACAATGTTTGCAAGGCTCAACGTTATTCCTAACACTAAACCAACGTAACTTCTCGCTTATTTCCTTTTCTGCTATCTGAGTAATACATTAAATCACAACTTTGTCCGCGACTCATAGAGCAACCGCTCGCTACGGCCATTGCCTACTGGACGCTCGAATATAACAAACACACTACCATTATCTATGCGCATCTGCGACACTCGATGCGGCAGAGATAGCTCAACTTGTTGCCAAGCCATAGCCAACGTGTCCAACCTGTAGAGCCTTTGCTGAAACACTGTCTGCGACCTCCCCCGTCTCCTGCTTTCGCCATCAACTCTATACGTCTCGAGTAGGTAGAGCCGCTCCGCCTGCTCGTCAGATAACAGCCTATAGTAGTATGTTTTTGCGCTATCGCCTTGAGAAGAAGTACTAAGATGCACGTGGCGGTAGGTGTGCTCTGCTCCTTGGCAGCGGTGTAGCGTATGCGATAGCGCATCGTAAACATAGAGTGAGCCGTTAAGTTCTGAAAAAGGGAACAAAGCCTCTGCATATAGTGAATCGACGTGTAATAGTTCGTGGCGGATGATGGTGTTGCCGTTTACTTCTACGCCAATTGCGCCGTTGCGCTTACGCTTATTGGCGGGCAGTGCAAAGGTGCTCACCTTGAATTTTTTTATCTGCGCAAAGCTATGATTTATCGAGTACCTCTTATCGATAGGATAGCAACGGTTAAACATCAATGAGTTACGCCTTATGGTAAACTCTGCAACTCCTGTTTTATAGTCGATTGGGCAACGCTTTGACTTGTAAAAAAAAATGGAATTATAGCAAAAAGTGCTATCGCTATCCATCCAAAATTGTATATTTGCAGGAGCACTAGCAAATTCGAGCATGTCTAGTGTTAGATGTTGCTCATCTAACAACATAAATATGGCTTGCCCAACACCTGATAGTAGCAGAAGTTTGTGCGAATTTGGCAATAAAAAAAAATCTTCCATGCGGTAACTCGCATTGCCATACACCAAGCGATAGTTGGGTATGCTTAGCCCACTCATGTCTTGCTCTATATCTATTATGTTATTTTGGGCACGTATAGATGCCGCTCCAAGCAGTATTGCAACAATTAATATTGCTCTAAAATACAATCCTATATTTATATATTTTGTTTTCGCCATGATGTAATGCGTAAAGATTATTGCCAGAAATCCGAATTTGCGTAGCTTTATAAGGTAGCAACCCACTGGCTACGGGTAGCATATTCTCATCAAACACGTGCACTCGCCTTCGTAGTGTTGCCAAAAGTTCTTTTTCTACAGGATGTTGGGGGTTGACCGTTTCAAAATCAACTTCACGCAAAACGAATATCAAACTGTCATTAAAAACATCTGCGCTATACGCCTGATAGTATGGGATTTCTCCCTCAGTCTCGAATTTATCAGCCTCACCAAGCAGCGGCAAGTTTCCATATTTTACAATACTATCGGTAACTCCATCAATCACATAATACTCTCCTAACCAATCGAATATAAAGGCAATGCTATTATGAGTCTTCAGCAAGTGTCCCGTGAGTAGGTAGTCATCAACATGGACACGAGGCTCTATATTTACTACATGAATAGGTGCAACATCAGCATCAGTTGGGTCAAAACTATTAACAGCAAACCATGTGTTGTCATGGGTTAAATCGATGCCTGCCATATACACATTGCCTTTCGACACAATAGCATTGCTCGTCATGTCCATAGTCCTAGGGACGTAAATAGGCTCAGCATTAAACGAACTTATAATAGCAAAGGATGGCAGCCCATCAACAAATAAAAACGTATCGCATATCTCAAATACGTTGGAGATTCCACGCAATTGCATCTGCAAAATATGATTTTTCCCCAATCCAGCATCGTATCGAATTACATGTCGTGTATCCTTGTTCACGATGAGCATATTTCCGTACTCGTCAACATGCATAAGTTTAAGCAATCCAGGGCTATATATAATTATGCTATCCTCAACGATAAACTTCACTGTTTCACCAAAATAGCTTTGCTTACATGCCATGAACAACACAACAAAGCACATGTATAACAATTTCTTCTTCATGTTTTTTACAAATTAAGGTGGGGTAAATTTTCGATTTACCCCACCCGTCTGTCGTGCTAGAAGTTTATGCAGATCTTTATCTGAAAACCTCCATGGCATTTGGCTACTATCTCCGCATCTTCAAGCGAGTAGCCATCTAGGCTGAGTGCTTTCTTCAACTTGCGGCAGCCACAGTTAATTGCTAGCGCATCAGCGTTCGTTGGTAGCGCAATTGCGCCAACCAGCAGCAACGCCGACAGAACAATTCCTATTTTTCTTTTCATCGTATGTCGTGTTGCGGGCACCTCAGATTTCATCGTTTTTTATCAAGGCCCCAGTTAACATTTTCCACCTTTAATATAGCTGGCGGTGGGCACCATATCCCCTTGGGTAACTGCACCTTGCGGTACACCACCCACCGCTCTTGGGGCAATGCGGCCCGGATGCTCCCTTTTGGCACAGCCCATGGCCAATAGCCACTGCCCTGCCGCTTTGCCCTCGCACGTCCGCATCCCCAACGCCGAGGGCAAGCCAGGCTCCATGCGGCGGATGCCCGCGCTGGCTGAGGTGGCTGTGGCGGGCTTTAGATGTTTCATACTGAAAATCAGATATTTGCGCGAATGCCGTACGCCTATATATATAGGTGTACCCTTCGGCTGCGAGGCTGCGAGGCTGCGAGGCTGCGAGGCTGCGAGGCTGCGAGGCTGCGAGGCTGCGAGGCTGCGAGGCTGTATGTGAGATATGCTGTATCACGGTGCAAAAATAGTCAAAGTTTTTGAAAAGGGCAAAGGTTTTAGGACAACTTTTTCAAATATTTCACACAAAAATTTGATTATCAATGGATACGCCAACCATTCACCTCCTTCTGTCCCCGCAGCCTCCGCCCTTTCCGCTCCTCATTTGGCACAAAGCCTTCGGGCGTGAAAGTGCCGCGCCACTCCACTGGGACATAGCCCAGTTGCCCCTGCCAGCGGGCGAGGTTTGAAAACCTCCTATCCACCAACCTTCACGCCCTCGTTGGTATCGTTGCTCAGGCGGCTGTCGGCATTCTCAATACGGCGGTCTTCGTATGATTTCATCTGCTTCTTGCCTATGTTGTAGGTAATGGCAAATGTGATTTTCGGACAGTGCCAATTGAGCTCGAATCGAGCATCTACAAGGATGTCGTTGAATTTGCCCCGCGCAATGTTGGTGTTGAACAGGTCATATCCGTTGAGCGAGAACTTCCAGTCGCCCACACGTTTGCTTAGCGTACAGCTCAGCCAATATTGCTTTTCGGTGCTATACACCCCAAAATACAGCGGACTGTAGTAGGTTATTGCGGCATCGAAATGCCAATCGCGCTTAAAATCGAACGCTTGCTGATGGTACAGGTAGAATGCATCGAACTGTTTGTCGTACAACGAATTATTTAGCACACCGCTGTCCCATTGATGATGATAGGCAAACACAGTGGTGAACATCCACCGTGCGAAATCCATTTTTACGAACATATTCACAGGCACTGGAAGCACTGCAATCATTCGCAGGTAGCGCGATTTTTTTAAATTATCCTTTGCGATGATATAGCTACCCGCGTATGGCGTGAGGTGCTCCACTATTGCATCGTTTTTGTGTGAATATATCATCTCCAACGATGCGGCTCGCATGTAGGAGTATCCCAGCGAAAGGTTGTACCCCGTGCTATTGCGCAAATTGGGGTTGCCTATGCGTGGCAGAATGGTGGATGAGGTAGATACGTAGGGCAGCATGTCGCGCATCGAGGGACGGGCGTAGTCGGTGTAGAAATTGGCCCAAAGGCGTTGTTGCCTCGACACATCGTAGGTTATCTTGGCAAAGGGCTGCCATGCCCATAGCTTCTGCTGGTAGAGCGTATCGGTCAACGATTCGTACAGTTTGCGGTGGTCGCAGCTGCCCACTAAGCTGGCCGAAGCATACAGTTTGTTATTATGGTACTCCATCGTCAAAAACGATGAGTACGTCTGCTCCTCCAGCTGACTCTCATCGGTCTGTGTATCGGTTCTGCGCTCAGAATTATACTTGTTATTCATCTCGCTAACAGATATTTGAGCTGTAAAATTCGATGTTATGTCATAAGTAAATGTCGATCTAATATTATGATACCTGCTGCTTATATCATTTTGGCTTAAAAATGCGGTATTTCCAATGTATTCAGTGCTATTATTTCCGAACGAAAGGTTGACATTCGTTGTCCACCTCCATTTTTCGCCGTGCAAACGGCTGTAGATGTTAGAGTACAGCGAGCGCTGCCGCATGTCGATGCTGTTCTGCGTGTTGAAGGTGTTGTGCTCGTTGTTGAACGACAGGATGTTGCGTATTCCGAGCGTGTAGCGGCGGCCCAGGGCCAGATCGGTGCCCTGCTGCACCTGGTGCGTGGTGCGGGGCGCGATGTCTGTAGTATCGGCCCCAAAGGTGGTGGTGAGGGTTTCGCGGCGGCGGCGCTGGCCGAAGCTGTAGGCCAAGTAGTTGCGGCTGATGCCTCGGTTCAGGTTCACGCGCCCCCGCGCATCGCCCGACCACAGCGTTTGATAGATGGCGTTGGCCGACAGGAAGGCGTTCACGCCATCGTTGGCGTGGCGGCTGCTCACGATGTTGAGCACCGCATCGACATCGGCGCCATACTCTGGGTCAGGGTTGCGGATGAGCTCCACGCTCTCGGCATCATCTACCGACAGCGTGGCCAGGTAGGCCGCAATTTCCTCGTCGCTCATGGGTAGCAGCTGCCCATCTACAGCCACGGCCAGCTTGCTATAGCCGAAAGCCTTTAGCGATTCGCCATCGCTGTGTATGCCCGGAATTTGCTTTATGCCATCCATCATATTACCGCCCGCTGCTGCGGGATTCACTTTCAGATTATAAATCTGCGTATTGCCCCGATAGGTTACGAACGGCCGCTGCCCAACCACCACAACCTGCTCTATGCCGTGCGATTCAACGGCAATGGCGATTTCGCCCAGCGAGGTATCGGCCTGGTGCAGCGTAAAGCTGTTGTTCGACGGAATATATCTTTTGCCAATGTAAAGCACGGCATATCGATAGCTGCCAGCGGGAAGATAGTGCTGGAAGTAGCCATCGAGATCGGCCACGGCGTGGCTGCTGTCGGCCTGCGAGTAGAACATCAGCACGGCGTTGATAAGCGGTTCACCGCTGTCGTCTTTCACCGTGCCAGAAACGCGATGCAATTGAGCTGATGTAGTGTGCATCGCAAAAAGGAATAAAAATAAAATGGATTTTTTCATACTATGTCAATCCAAAAATCACAACTTCGTTCGTGCCTCGTATAGCAGTCGCTCTGTGCGCCCATTGCCTGCTGGCCGCTCAAATATGGCAAAAACACTGCCATTGTCAATGCGCATCCGCGCTACCCGATGCGGCAATGCTATATCCACGGGCTTCCAGGCCATAGCCAATGTATCCATGCTATAGAGCCTTTGCCGTAACTCGGCCTGTAATCTTCCGCGCCTCCTGCGCTCTCCATTCACTCTGTGCGATTCAAGCAGATAGAGCCGCCGTACCTGTTCATCGGCCAGCAATCTGTAGAAAACACTTGCAGTGTCGCCGTAATTAAAATCTTCACTATACACTTTGCAATATGTATGCTCGGCTCCCTGACAGCGGTACAGCGTATGCGAGAGCGCATCATAAACATATAGCGCACCGTTCAATTCGGCAAAGGGTAGCAATGCTTCCGCATACAAAGAATCGGGGTGAAATAACTCGTGGCGGATGATGGTGTTGCCATTTACCTCAACTCCAATTACACCATTACGCTTGCGCTTCTTTGCGGGTAGTGTAAAAGTACTCACCTTGAAATTTTTTATTTGCGCAAAGCTGTGGTTTATCGAATGCCTTCTATCAATGGAGAAGCAGCGTTTAAAGACTAATGCCTTATGGCAAACTCTGCAACTCCGGATTTATAGTTGATTGGACAACACTTTGACTTGTAAAAAATAGAATTATAGCTAAAAGTGCTATCGCTATCCATCCAAAACTGAATATTTGCGGGAGCACTTGCAAATTCGAGCGTATCAATCGGCAGATGTTGCTCATCTAAAAGCATAAACACGGCCTGTCCAGCATTAGACAACAGTAAAAGTTTTCGCGAGTTGGGCAATATAAAATAATCTTTCATGCGATAGGCTGCATTGCCGTACAGCAAACGATATCCAGGGATGCTAAGTTCGCCCATATCTATCTCTATTTCTACTACGTTGTTTTGGGCATGTATAGTCGCTGTACCAAGCAAAAATACAACCCAAAATAGAGCCCTAAAAAACAATTTTGTATTTGTATATTTTGTTTTCGGCATGATACGATACTGACCAAATCATAACAACAATGCTATAAAGCACATAGACTATATTAAAAAATACCATCCTCCCACAGAATTGTGAGAGGATGGGGAAATAATCACTGTGCGTTGGATTGCTTCTGTTTTTCTTTTCGCTTACTCCATCGTTTTAAAATTACATCCTGAAGATATAAATCCTCATCAATATCCACTTCCTTTCTCTTTCTGTACAATAAACGAACAAGTTCGGCAGCAATTGATGATAAAACAACGACAATCAACAACAACTTCCAATTACCATCAAAGCCCCAAAGGCCGAACACTATGATTAGTATTCCAAACAGTAGCCAACCAAAGAACACTTTCATATCAAAGTACAAGTTGTATAAAAAATAGGGCGAGATGGCTACTGAAGCATATAGGTTGGAGCAAGGAATACACCGTACACCACCCACATCCTAATTACCGTCGATCTGCCTATGGAGCCAAAATTGTAGCGGAGTATAACAATCAGCAGGGCGAGTAGCCAGCCAGTCAGCAGCACCACATCGGCAGCGTCCTTCACCACAAAACACAGCGCAAAGCCAACTGAACCTACGCTCATCACCCAACGAGTGGCCAACTCCATCAAAAAATTCTGCTCATCAGAATAGTACTGCCCGAAATATAGCAGGTAGAGCATCGCAAGCACCCCACCCAGACCGATTACCACAAACGATGGTAGCCCAAGCAGCCTATTAGCCAAGCCGCTGCAACAAAGCAGAGCCAAAGACACAATTTCGATAATCCCTTTTCTTTTCATACTACTTATAATCTATGCAACCTCGTACACACAAGATGCCGTTAGCCATACAAATGAAGCTGGCAGACCTACAATAAATTCAGCCATTTCAACGACATTCTTTTGATTCATCTTTCGCCGTATGCACCTCTCAAAATCCCTCTCAAACTCGGCAACTCCCATAGTTTCCGCATAAATTATTGCATCTGCAAACGTAGCAACAACTTGAGAGAAATATTTCTCTGACCCTGAACCTTTAAGATATGTATTTCTACCAATAGCAGCATCGTAATCAAGTACTAACTGCGGTATGGAAGCCCCAGGGCGCACCATGTCATCTGCAAAACTCCTTAACAAAAAGGCGGTTATCTCCTCCACCAGCTGCTTTTCAATATTGCTGGATGGCACCAATGGAACCAAATCTTCAAAAGCCATGTCCACCTGCTCTCTCAGTCGTGCATCGTCAACTAACTGACCGTGTGCCTGTAGGCGAATATAACCATCCTCTATAGCCTGCCTACAATTGCTGTGGATAGCATTTGACTTTGATAGTTTGATAACTCCTTTGTACATCGAAATATCCCGCGATAGCGACGCGACTACTTCCTCGCTGCTAACAGTTGCCAACTTATCCTGCTGTTCTACTACAACTAAATCCTCTTCCTTGCACGAAATTAATGCTACTGCCGTTATTACTGATAAAGTTAAAAAAAGACGTTTCATAATTTCAAAATTGTGTTGAGTAGGCCGTTTTCATCCATTTTATGCGGCCACTCCGTTTGACATTTGCCCTATGGGCAGATGTATTACAAAACAGATGCTCCCTTTTGGCACAGCCCATGGCCAACGGCCACTGCCCTGCCCCTTTGCCCCCGCACGTCCGCATCCCCAACGCCGAGAGCTTGCCAGCCTCCATGCGGCGGATGCCCGCGCTGGCTGTTATGGCTGTGGCGGGCTTTAGGCTGTTCATGCTGAAAATCAGATATTTGCGCGAATGCCGTGCGCCTATATATATAGGTATACTCTTCGGCTGCGAGGCTGCGAGGCTGCGAGGCTGCGAGGCTGTATGTGAGATGTGCTGTATCACGGTGCAAAAATAGTCAAAGTTTTTGAAACGGCCAAATGTTTTGGGGGAAATTTTTGTACACATTAACCTACTCGCCGCTCCAACGTATCGTTACCAGTAACATACATTTACTGGTATAGATATACGGAGTGTTTTGACACGTCTGTTGCTCAACGGCACAGTTCAAACAATGTCTTTTAGGATGCTGGCAAAATGTATTACTTGCCAAAGAACTCGCCCGATGGTTAGATATGCGATAGGATGGAGTAAGCCACTGGGCTGCGATGCGATAGGCACATATTGTGCGTATGCAAAGGAACTAGTAAATGGCACCGAACTGCAGTGGCATTGCTATAATCGTGTTGCAGATGATATGAGAAGAAAACAGGTATTGCCATCATTGCCTTTTCTGTTTTGTGAATGTTTATAGGTATTTGTGAGATATATACACAGATATAACTAACTATTTTTAGTGATTAAAAATCACTATTTT
>JAFWUG010000094.1 GCA_017524185.1 Bacteroidales bacterium | reverse complement strand
GGCCCGTGCGGGTGGCGAATTGGGCAACAAGGGCGAAGAGGCCGCCATCACCGCCATAAAAATGGCCCAACTTCAGCTCGAAATGGAGGAGATGGAGGAATGAATTTTGTGAAAGAACATAAAAATCCATTTCTTCGACTAAATTTTTATAGACCAATGTAGATGCTGCATAAGCTTTAAAAAGCGTATGGCGTATATTGACGTTATAATCATACATTTTTTGAAATATTTTTGTAATTTTGTTTATTTAACCTATAGCAAAATTCCGTTGCCGAAAATAGCAGCGGTTTTTTGTTTGGTATATTTGATTTTCCGTTTTTACGCCTAGTGTTCTCTGAAATGTACGGTAATCTATTGGCATATAAGTGATTATCGGGGAGTTAAGGGTTGAGCATATCCCTCTGATTATCTGCCCCCGATTTTTCTGCATATTGTGAAATTAGTTAGGCTATAAAAAACGGCTCGCCATGTGGTGAGCCGTTGTGTGTTTTTTGATGTATTTGCTTGAACCTTATTGTTTTAGATTTATTAGCGGTATGTTGTTGCCGCCGTTGTAGGTGGGCAGCTCGCCGTTCCACTTCTCAATGGCATATTGTTGCACCAGCAGGGCGTTAAGGCTGGCTGCCACCGTGCGATTGTAGTAGGCCTCACCATCGGCTTTTATGCGCAGAGCCCTCGCCTCGCCTTCGGCCTTGGCCACCTCAATTTTGGCCTGTGCCTCGGCTTGGCGAACAAGATTCTCGGCCTTTAGCGATTCCTGTATGGCTGTGTTTTTGGCATCAATGGCGGCGGCCAAACTTGGTGGAGGGGTAATCTGCGATGTAAATTCGCTAACCATAAATCCTTCAGTTTCAAGAGATTGTGTGAGCATGTTGCGTACCTCCTCTTCAAACTTTGCGCGATTGGCCATCAGCTCATCGCTGGTGTAGCGATTGGCCGATATGCGGTAGGCATCGTAGATCACGGTGCGCATGTAGCCCTCTTGGATGTCGCTGAGCGGACGGCGGTATTTGGCAAACACGTCGATGGCCTTGTTAGGGTTTAGGCTGTAGGCAATGAGCGGATCCATGGTGAATGTGGCCGCATCCTTGGTGGTTACGATGAATGGGCTGTAGTCCACGCGCTGCACATACACCGGGTAGGTGAACACATCGGTGGTGATGGGGCAGTAGAACACGTAGCCGTTGCAGCGTACGGCTTTGAGCGTGCCCTGCTCCGAGAGCGAGAGTTTGGAGAATTTGATGCCAAACTCCGAGGTGTCAACCCGGGTGCAGCGCATCAGCGTCGATGCGGCTCCCACAATAACGATGAGCAGTAGAAATGTTCTTAGTGCGCTACGGGCTGCTTGCTTGTTTTGGGCTGCTTGTTGGTGGTTGGTAGCCATGGTAGAAACTGTTTTTGGTGGATGTTTGTCCCCGTAGGTTGGGGCGATTGTTCTGATTTGTGATGCAAAGTTAGTTAATGCGTTGATAATCTACAAATCTTTAATCGGATTGTGGTTTCGTGTTTTTTGCGTAACTTGCACTCGCTCTGCGAATCATTCTAAATAGCAACCAACAACCATCGATGCTACTATTAGCAGTTAATTCAGGTGTTTTTTGGCAATACGTATCGGCGGCCATTTCCACCGTGTTTGTCATCACGGTGGTGGCCACCATTGCCATCATCATACACCAAAAGCGCGACCCGGCCAAAACCACCCTCTGGGTGCTGGTACTGGTGGCTCTGCCGCTTATAGGGCTACTGCTTTACGTTTTTTTTGGGCGTAATCATCGCAAGGAAAAGCTTTTCGAGCGCAAGGGTTTGCAGGATCAGGAGCAGATGCGCCACATGAGTGCCGAGCAGCTGGTGCAGCTCCACAACAATCGCGACAAGCTCAGTCCCAAGGTGGCTGCCTATTCATCTCACATCATGCTGCTGCTCAACAATAGTAAAGCGTTGCTGTCGGAATATAACGAGGTGGAAGTGATGCAGGACGGACGCGCCACCTTCGATGCCATCATCGCCTCAATTGAGGCGGCAACCCACAGCATTCACATGTTGTTCTACATTGTGAGCGACGACACCATAGGCAATCGCATAAAAACGCTGCTCATGGCCAAAGCACGAGCTGGTGTGCGGGTTAGGCTCATCTACGACGACGTGGGTAGTTGGGCTTTGCCCACCGCATTCGCAGACGACTTGCGGGCAGTTGGCGTCGAGGTTTATCCCTTTATGCCCGTGCGTATGCCCACGCTAACGAGCAAGGCCAATTATCGTAATCACCGAAAAATTGTGGTAATCGATGGCGAGGTGGGCTATCTGGGCGGTATGAATATTGCCGATCGCTACATCGAGGGGCATCGCACCCTGGGGCCTTGGTTCGACACCATGCTCTGCCTACGGGGCGAAGCCGTACACGCCATGCAGGCCATATTCTTCACCGACTGGTATTTTGTATCAAACACCCAGATTGATAACGAGGCTGCGTATTTCCCCAAAGTGCACACCAGCAACTATCTGCCCATGCAGATAGTAACCAGCGGCCCCGACTCCGACTGGGCTAATATCATGCAGGCCTATTTTAACGCCATCAATCGGGCCTCTGATCATATATATATAGCGTCGCCCTATTTCATTCCCAACGAGAGCGTACTAACTGCTCTCAAAACCGCCTCGCTGAGCGGCATCGACGTGCGCATAATGCTCCCCGGTCGCTCCGACTCACGCGTGGTTTACTGGAGTTCGCTATCCTATGTGCAAGAATTGCTTGATGCGGGCATCAAGGTTTATATGGTACAGCACGGCTTCAACCATTCAAAAATAATGATGGTTGATAGTTCGTGTGCCTTTGTGGGCTCGGCCAACATGGACATACGCAGCTTTGAGGATAATTTTGAGGTGGCTGCCATAATCTACGATCGCAGCCTTACCCGTCAGCTCGAGGCCAGCTTTATGCAGTCGCTGCAAACCTGCAAGCGTGTTCAGCCCGACGAGTGGAGCGAACGCCCGTTGCGCATCACTTTCGTAGAGGCTATGGCGCGAATCGTTAGCCCGCTTTTTTAGATTGATGCTGCAATCGAAAAATTTCCTATATTTGCGCTTTGTAGCATCATTGGCCTATTTGGGATGATATACGCATAAATAACAGACTAACAGCTAAATAGCACTATGTGGATTGCTTGGGCCATAACAGCAACTGCGCTATGCCTTGCGGCGTTAGCGATGTTGTTCTTATCCAAAAAACGCTACCAGCAAAAGGAGCAGGAGGCTCAAGAGGCACAGCAGCAATCGGCCAATGCCCTTAGCGAAGCCGGTGATAGGCAGCAAAGGCTCGAATCGCAGCTTAAAGCTCTTCGCGCCGAACTCACCATGACCGAGGAATTGCTACAGAAAGAGGCGGCCAAGGCACGTGCATCTGTACGCGAACTAGAAAACTTGCAAAATAGGGTGGAGCGCGACTATGTGGAGCGTCTCGGCACGGGAAAAGCACTCTCGGGTATTAGCCACGAGCTGCGTACACCGCTCAATGCTGTAATGGGATTTGCCCAGCTGCTGCGCGATCGCACCACCGACGATACCGATGCTCATTTTGTCGATATAATTTGCCACAATAGTCAAAAACTAATCGACCTGGTTGACAATACCATCGATTTGTTCAAACTCAATGTGGGCAGCCTAATCATCCGTCCGCCAGCCCCTTGCGACATCGACACGCTAATGTTCGATGTTTACACCTATTTCAACGAACTGCGCTTTAAGCAGGACAAGGAAAATGTTAACATCCGCCTGCTTAACACCAGCGACGACGATGAGCCGTGCATACTCCACACCGATGCCCATAGGCTCAGGCAGGTGCTGTTCTGCTTAATGGATAATGCCATAAAATTCACCGACAAGGGTGAGGTTGATTTTGGCTATACTGTTCACCCCGACGACCATTTGGTTCAGATATTTGTGCGCGACACCGGTGTGGGAATCCCCGACGATCAGCATGCTCATATCTACGATCCATTTGTTCAGCTCGACCATGGCCCTAAACGCAAGTATAGCGGGTTGGGTATAGGCCTGTATATTTGCAAACAGGTGGTCGACAGGTTGGGCGGAAACATCTGGTTTGAGTCAACCTACGGCAGCGGAACCACCTTCTTTGTGATGCTGCCCATGGAGAAATCTACTTCACCGTCGCGTCGTCAGTCCGACGATTCGCGCCCCAAGGAATACGATTGGAGCGGACGGCGCATATTGGTGGTTGACGACATCCGTTCAAATTTCAAACTCATTGAGCAGGCGTTGCGCGATACCAAATCGGCGGTGATATGGGCAAGTAACGGTCAGGAAGCCCTACAGATGCTACGTCAGGAGCAATTCGATTTTGTGCTGATGGACGTGCAGATGCCCGTTATGGATGGTATTGAGGCCACGCGCTTGGCTCGTGCTGAGGGCATGACCATACCCATAATAGCACAAACAGCGCAAGATGCTGTACGCGATAACGCCCGCCGCTACATCGATGCGGGATGCAACGGAGTGATAGAGAAACCATTCAATATCAACCGTTTAAAAGCTCTTATCGACCTGCATATAAATATTGAGCAGTAGAATGGGGATAGCCGTTTGCGCGTTATATCCCTAAGTTTTAGACCTTTAGAGTCATAACCAGCAGAGGCAAAATGAAATTATTGTCTTCTGCTATGCTAGGATATGCGGTTCACGGCTTGGCGGAGCTGCACCAAGCGGTCGAGCAGGCCATCGAGCAGGTCGAGCGAGAGCATATTGGCACCGTCGGATAGGGCACTGGCGGGGTTGGGGTGAGTTTCCATAAACAGACCATCAACGCCGCAGGCCACTGCTGCCCGGGCTATGGTTTCAATCATGTCCGGACGGCCACCTGTTACGCCTGTGCTTTGGTTGGGCTGTTGCAGCGAATGGGTTATGTCCATCACCACGGGATAGCCAAACGCACGCATGGTGGGTATTCCCCTAAAATCTACTATCAAATCCTGATAGCCAAACTGCGTACCGCGATCGGTGAGTAGCACGTTGGGATTGCCCGAATCTACTACTTTTTGAGCGGCAAAGCGCATGGACTCGGGGGCAATGAATTGCCCTTTTTTGATGTTCACCACTTTACCCGTAATGGCAGCGGCCAGCAGTAGGCTGGTTTGACGGCACAGAAAGGCTGGTATCTGAAGCACATCTACGTATTTTGCCGCTATAGCTGCTTCGGGTTCGCTATGGATGTCGGTAACAATGGGTAGTCCGAAACGCTGACGCACCTCGGCCAGTATATTCAGCGCAATTTCGTCGCCAATGCCAGTGAAAGAGTTCAGGCTCGACCGGTTGGCCTTGCGATACGATGCTTTGAAAATGAACGGTATGCGGTGTTTATCGGCCAATTCTTTAATCCGCTGGGCGATGCCCAAAGTGAGTTCGCGGCTCTCAACCACGCAGGGGCCAGCCATTAGGAAAAAGTTTCCGGAGTCGGTGTGTTTTATTCCCGGTAGGTTCAGTATTGGATTGTGCATAACTGATTGTGCTATGTTGTTGTGTGTGTTAGTATTTATCTTTCCACAGTGCTTTTATGCGGGCGGCCATCTCCTGCTCGCGAGGATTGTTTTGTGGTACAAACAGCTGTGTGCCAGCAATTTGTTCGGGCATAAACTCTTGCTCTACAAAATTTCCGCTGTAGTCGTGGGCGTATTTATAGTCGGCTCCGTAGCCCAATTGTTTCATCAGCTTGGTGGGGGCATTGCGCAGATGCAGCGGAACGGGCAGATTGCCCGTATTTTTTGCCAACTCCAAGGCGCTGTTTATGGCCATATAGGCCGAGTTGCTCTTGGGGCTGGTGGCCAGGTAGATGGTTGTTTGCGACAGTATGATGCGTGCTTCGGGCATACCAATGGTGTGTATGGCCTGAAAGCAGCTGTTAGCCATTAGCAGGGCATTGGGATTGGCCAGCCCGATGTCTTCTGAGGCGAGAATAACTAGCCTGCGGGCTATAAACTTGGGGTCTTCGCCGCCTTCGAGCATACGGGCTAACCAATAAACAGCAGCGTTGGGATCGCTGCCCCGCACCGATTTGATGAAGGCCGATATGATGTCGTAGTGCTGTTCGCCGCCCTTGTCGTATATGGCCATGTGGTGCTGCAGCACCTCGGTGGTACGCTTGTTGTTTATGGTTATTTGATGGCTATCGCCGTTTACGCCTGTTAGCAACGACAGTATGTTGTAGAGTTTACGGGCATCGCCGCCAGCAAAATGGAATAGCGCGTCGGTTTCCTCTATGTTAAAGGTGTATTGCTTTAGCTCTATATCTTTGCTGATTGCTTGGTCGAGCAGCTGTTGTAGGTCGGTGTTGTCGAGCGGTTTGAGCGTATATACCTGGCAGCGCGATAGGAGTGGGGTTATAACCTCAAATGAGGGGTTCTCGGTGGTTGCTCCAATGAGCGTTACTATGCCCTGTTCCACCGCGCCCAGCAGCGAATCTTGCTGCGATTTGCTAAATCGGTGAATCTCGTCGATAAAAAGGATGGGTGATGGGCTGTTGAAGAATTGCTGTGATTTTGCGCGGTCAATCACTTCGCGTACATCCTTTACGCCCGAATTGATGGCACTTAGCGTGTAGAATGGACGCGATAATTCCTTAGCAACAATCTGGGCCAGAGTTGTTTTGCCCACTCCTGGTGGTCCCCATAGTATGAAAGAGGCGATGTTGCCCGTTTGTATCATGTCGTTTAGCACGCAGCCAGGGGCCACCAAATGCCGCTGACCGACATAGTCGGTCAGGGTTCGGGGGCGCATTCGCTCGGCTAGGGGAATGTTGCTCATGTGGCTGGAACAAAGCTAACGACGCGGTAGTGCAAAATCGTCGATGTTGTGAGCCAGTTTGAATATGCGTAGCACCATTCCATCGGAGCCCATAATGGGCGAGTAGCTCTCAATGAATGTACGCTCCACATTGTTCAGTATCAGTTTGTTTACAGTGCGTCGCACCAGTCCACGCGACAGGTCGTCCCAGAATTGGTGGTAGTTCTGTTTTTGTTCGTCGGTGAACACAATGTTGTCGGCGTGGTGTGTGCCCAATACATCGTGTTCAGATAGATGGGCTAAGTCGAGATAGGCTTTGTTCACCGCTAGCACATGTCCATCGAGGTCGTACTCCATTACAATGCTTGAGGCGTTTAGCGCGCTAATTAGGCTTTCCATCTCGAAGCGTTTGCGGGCGGCCTCTTCCTGGGTGGCCTGTAGTTCCTCCATATTCTGTCGCATTTCCTCCTCCTGACTTGCCAACTCTTCCGATTTAACCCGCGACTCTTCGAGTAGTTGGTTGGTGTGTACGTTCACCTTGATGTTGGAAATGGTGGAGGCCATGTTAGTGCCTATTCGCTCCACAAAATTAACGCGATAGGGTTCAATCTGCTCAAATGAGGCCATTTCAATTACGCCCAGCACCTCGTCGTTGTGTTTCATAGGAACGAGCAGTAGGCATGTGGGGTCGTCGTAGCCAAGTCCTGTGGCTATTTTGATGTAGCCTTTGGGTAGGTCGGTAATCATAATTGTTTCGGCCTCTTTGGCGCAGCGTCCTACAAGTCCCTCGCCGAGCATAATGCGTTTTTGCTCGAATTTTAGTCCATCGTAGGCAAAGCAGCCAGTGAGTTCGAAGAAAGTGTTCTGTGCGTTGTCGTTATTGAGCAGGAATAGTCCGCCGATGTTCATCTCGGTGTAGTTCACCAAGTGCGTAATCATGGTGTGGGCAAAATCCTCCATGTTGGTGTAGTTGCGGCGCAGCAACTCGGCAAATTGGGCTATGCCATCGTTGCTCCAGCGCTCTTTTTGCTCCTCGGCCTTGCGTATTTGGTCGTGTTCGTGCGATGTTTCAAGGCTTGCGCGCATACGGAGCAGTGCATCGCCAAATACGTCGTTGTGGCCTATTTTTTTGAAAGGCGCATTCAAATTGCCCTTGCCAATCTCTACGGCAAAGGTCATCATGCGATCCAGATTTTCAATCAGTTGGTTGGCCGAAATTAACATTTGGCCAATCTCATCGCCCGAGGTTATCTGTACTTTTGAGTTTAAATCAATGCGACCCTCAGATAGCATGTCGAGCGCATGGCGGAGCTGGTTAATGGGTTTAATCATGGTTATTCCCACCATCCACGATATTATGGCAATTAGAGCAAGCCCAGCAAGTCCAGTAACCATGTTAAATGTGTTTTGGCGTAGTGCGGTTGTCATCACCTCGGCCTCGGGAATAATCATGCAGAGCGTCCAGTTTGTATGCCCTTTAACGGGGGCGAATGGCACAAGCGTGAGCATAAAACGTTCGTTGTTGCGCTGCGAGGTGTAGAAATCGTTATATTTTTCGCCTCGGCGAATCATGCCCATAAGTGTGGTGTCTGCATGTTCGTAGATGCGATCGATGGGCATGTCGAGATCTTTGCGTGCGGTATTGGCTACAATGTGCCCATTATCCGACAGAATCATGGTTATGCCCGAGTGGTACATTCCCTCAATGTTCAACAAATCCGACAGGGGATTGAGCTGCGCATCGATGCCTACAACGCCCAGCACCGTGATGTTGTTCATTATTGGGGTTGATATGGTGGTGAACAGCGTGCGGTCGCTATTGTCCTCGTAGTACGAGCGAATGGAGGGCGGTGTTAGCGATAGCTGCAGTGTTTGTATGGCCTGAACATACGAGTAGTTGCTGTGCCCTTTGGGATTCTCAAAGAACACGGCCTTATCGAAGTCCTTGGTGTACGATATCGCTATATGCTTATTGCTGAGCGGCTCGCCATTCTGATCCTTAAACGATTGAGGAGCCCAAATGGTCCAGGCCGACATGATATTGGTGTGATCCTCAAGCATCGATTTGCTTATGCTGTGCAGCTGTGGCATGTTGCTATCTGAGTTTTTCCACGTGTTCAAGGCGTATTGGCGCAACACGAGACATTGCTCCACCAGCGGTGCCATGTATCCCTGAACCTGCCCCTTAAGCATTTGGGCTGTTAGCAAGCACGATACCTTAGTGTCTTCAATCGTGTCGGATAGATTTCGCTTGTTTATAACCCCAATAATAGGAAGAAAGATTACAGCGCAGGTTGCCGTAATCAGCACCAGCATCTTAATTTTCAGCGATATAGACTTCATAGGTTTACCTTGTTTTGCGCTTGGCCTAATCCATAGCCGTATTTTATCTGCAAATTTAAGCCTATTTTGGTATTATCGCCCAAACAAGATGATAAAAAATAGGCTACCGAAAATATTACGCTACCTAGCGCGGCTATGTTACGAAATACTTTGTACCTTTGCACAACAAAATATCAACAAAACTATGAAGAAACTACTTGAGGGCAAAACCGCCGTAATAACTGGCGCAGCCCGTGGAATAGGCAAGGCCATTGCGTTGCGTTTTGCCGAGCAGGGATGCAATATTGCGTTCACCGACTTGGTTATCAACGAGGCCGCACAGCAAACCGAGCAAGAGATTGCCAAATTGGGCGTAAAGGTGAAGGGCTATGCCTCCAACGCAGCCAACTTCGACGACACCCACCGCGTGGTTGAGCAGATTGTTTCCGATTTTGGTCGCATCGACGTGCTGGTGAACAACGCCGGCATCACCAAGGACGGTGCGCTCAAGCGTATGACCGAGGAGCAGTGGGATGCCGTAATTGCCGTAAACCTCAAGTCGGTATTCAACTTCACCAAGGCCGTTCAGCCCATCATGTGGAAGCAGGCCGGCGGCAGCGTAATCAACATGAGTTCGGTAGTGGGCGTATCGGGCAACGCCAATCAGTGCAACTACTCGGCCTCCAAGGCTGGTATCATCGGCTTCACCAAGTCGGCTGCCAAGGAGATGGGTGTTCGTGGAATCCGCCACAACGCTGTGGCTCCAGGCTTCATCATCACCGAGATGACCGCCGTGCTGCCCGACGAGGTAAAGCAGCAATGGGCAGAGAAGATACCCCTACGCCGTGGCGGCACCCCCGAGGATGTGGCCGATGTGTGCGTATTCTTGGCCTCCGACCTCTCGTCGTATGTAACAGGTCAAGTTATACATTGCTGCGGCGGCATGAACATGTAAGTTCATTCGTATCTTATAGCAAAAAGGGGGAAGTTGCCTAAGGGTGATTCCCCCTTTCTGCATCATGTCGCTAAAGTCAATTTCATGCAGACATTTAAGGTGTTGTGTTTTTGTAATATATTTATTTACAACCACATACGAGTAAATTTCGATTTGCAGTTCAATTTATTGCCCATATAATTTGGACATTACAACTAAAATATGTAATTTTGCGCCCGCAATAGGCCTCCTTAGCTCAGCTGGTAGAGCAGCTCATTCGTAATGAGCAGGTCGTGGGTTCGAGTCCCATTGGAGGCTCAAGTGAAACAAAGTGATTGATTGTAGTATTATGAGGACTTGGGCGCAGCAATGCGCCCTCTTTTTTTACATACCTAACAATGACAGCAAGCATCATTACCATTGGCGACGAGATATTGATTGGCCAAATTGTAGACACCAACTCGGCGTGGATAGCCCAGCAGCTGGGCTCATTGGGTATAGCCGTGCGCTGCATGATGTCGATAGCCGACACCGAGAACGAGATTGAGGCCACGCTGCGTAGTGCCATTGAGCAATCGCAGGTGGTGATTGTTACAGGTGGTCTTGGTCCTACCAACGACGACCGCACCAAGCAGGTGCTGCTTCGCCTTTTTGGTGGCACAATGGTGAGCCATGGTGCAACACTTGAGCATATACGCAAACTATTCGCGCAGCGCGGTAAGCCGCTCACCGAAAGCAACCGCCGTCAGGCCGATGTGCCCTCGTCGTGCCAAGTGCTATTCAACGCCTCGGGCACTGCGCCTGGCATGATGTTCGAACGCGATGGCCACGTGCTGATAGCCCTTCCAGGCGTACCTTTCGAGATGCAGCACATCATGGAAACATCGGCGCTGGAACGGCTGGCGCAATTTGCCCACACTGATACCTTATATATAAGGCATGCCGTGCTGCATACTTTCGGCATAGCCGAATCGCACCTGTCGGAACGCTTGCAAGCATTTGAGCGTAGCCTTCCAAGCAACATCGGACTGGCTTACTTGCCCAGTCCAGCTGGCATACGCCTACGGCTGAGCGGAAGCGGAGGCCAGCGCGATACGCTCGAGCAACAGCTGGCACGTGCCATGCAGATGTTAGAGCAAGAAGTGGGCGACTATGCCTTTGGCCATGGCGAAACATCGCTACCGCTGGAGGTTGGCAAACTACTTCAGCAGCGTGGGCAAACGCTTGCCACAGCCGAGAGCTGCACAGGTGGTAAGGTGTCGCACCTAATCACTTCAATACCAGGTTCATCGGCCTATTTTAAAGGAGGAGTGGTGGCCTACTCCAACGCCATAAAGCAATCGGTGCTTGGCGTATCGCCCAATGCGCTCGAGTGCTACGGCGCGGTGAGTCAGGAGGTGGTGGGGCAAATGGCCGAGGGCGCCCGACGCTTGTTGAGCACCGACTATGCCATTGCAACATCGGGAATAGCAGGCCCCGATGGAGGTACAGAGACTAAACCTATTGGTTTAATTTACGCCGCTGTTTCGTCTGAACATCAAACAGTTATAGAACGATTTCAGTTCGGAAATTTGCGGCATGTGAACATGGAGCGAGCGGCCTACAGTGTCATAAATATGCTTCTGGCGATGCTACGAAAAAAGGGAAGATGAAAAAAAAATGAAAAAAATTTGTGTAGAAGTTTGGATAATCAGAAAATAATACCGAATTTTGCGCTCCGAAATTTTGTGGAATAACACGAGAAACGAGAAAGCATAATCATGTCACGCACTTGTCAAATCACAGGGAAGAAGTTGATGGTAGGCAACAATGTATCCCACTCGAAACGCCGCACCAAGCGCAGATTCTATCCCAACCTCCAAACCAAGCGCTTTTTCTTTGAGGAAGAGAACCGCTGGGTTACCCTCAAAGTATCAGCCGCTGGTATCAGGGAAATCAATAAGAACGGCCTAAAGGCTACTTTAGATAAAGCCACCGATAAGGGGCTGATAAAGATTTACTAATAAACTCTCCGAGCAATGGCGAAGAAAGGAAATAGGGTGCAGGTAATTTTAGAATGCACCGAGCACAAAGAGAGCGGAATGCCTGGAACCTCTAGGTACATCACCACCAAGAACAAGAAGAACGACCCCGATAGGCTGGAGCGTCGTAAGTACAATCCAATCCTGAAAAGGGTTACGCTTCACCGTGAAATCAAGTAAATAGCATCAAGTCATGGCAAAGAAAGTTGTTGCATCGCTGCAAAAAGGCGGAAAGAACTTTACCAAGTGTATCCGCATGGAGAAATCGCCAAAAACAGGTGCCTACACCTTTAAGGACGAGATGGTACTGAACTCCGAAATCAACGAGTACCTTAAAAAGTTGAAATAAAAGAGTTTTGACTCTTTATTGATTTGTCTTTTTTTGACGCTGCTGATACTAATCGGCAGCGTTTTTTGCGTGTTATATTGATGTTCAGGCCGCATGGCTTTTGCTTCGTTGATAGAGGTAAAATGCGGTAGATGCGCAAAATCCGTTTATTTTTATTACCTTAGCTGAGCCGAAATATAGCTGTTGAGAGGTTTCGTTTCGGAATATAATATATTGATTTATAATCATTTACTGGTTATTACTTTACGCTTTTTATTACCATCATGGGCATATTCAAGCTGTTCTCGTCTAGGTCGGTTAGCGACGACGAAAAAGCCTCGCTCAATAAGGGCTTGGAGAAGACCAAGGAGAGCCTTTTCAAGAAGATAACACGCGCTGTGGCGGGTAAATCGCATGTCGATAGCGAGGTACTCGATAACCTCGAGGAGGTGCTAATTACCTCAGATGTTGGCGTCGATACTACTCTGCGCATTATTGAGCGCATAGAGAAGCGCGTTGCAGCAGATAAGTATATGAACACCAATGAGTTGAATCGTATACTTAGAGAAGAAATTGCAACGCTGTTGGCACAGCAAACCATTTCGATTGAAGATGTAGATACCAAGCCGTATGTTATTATGGTTGTGGGAGTTAATGGTGCCGGGAAAACTACCACCATTGGCAAATTGGCTCATCTATTCAAGTCGAAGGGGCTAAGTGTGGTGCTTGGTGCTGCCGATACGTTTAGGGCGGCGGCCATCGACCAGTTGGCTGTTTGGGCCGAGCGTGTGGGGGTGCCCATTGTGCGTCAGCAGATGGGTGCCGACCCTGCCGCTGTGGCCTTCGACACTATCAGTTCGGCTAAGGCTGCTAACGCCGATGTGGTGCTGATTGATACCGCTGGGCGTTTACATAATAAGCAGAACCTGATGAGCGAACTGAGCAAGATTAAACGTGTGATGCAGAAGGTGATACCCGATGCGCCACATGAGGTTCTGCTTGTGCTCGACGGTTCAACGGGACAAAATGCATTTGCTCAGGCCAAGGAGTTTACCGCCGCCACCGAGGTTAATGCGTTGGCTCTTACCAAGCTCGATGGCACGGCCAAGGGCGGTGTAGTATTGGGCATTTCTGACCAACTCAAAGTGCCAGTGAAGTATATAGGTGTGGGTGAGAAGATTACTGACCTACAGCTGTTCGATCGCGAAGCCTTTGTGGAGTCGCTCTTTAGTTAAACTGTATCTGTATATTGCATGATATAATGTGCTAATAATCAAATTGGTAAACGTTGGATAAAAAGATAAATGTTGTAACCCTTGGGTGTTCTAAAAATACGGTTGATTCGGAGGTGTTGATGGCGCAGCTGCACAAAAACGGCTGGCAAGTGTTTTCTAACTCCGAAAGCACTGAAGCTAAGGTGGTTATAATCAACACGTGCGGTTTTATAGGCGATGCCAAAGAGGAGTCGATAAACACTATTTTGAGTTTTGTGGCTGCCAAGCAGCAGGGGAGCATCCGTCGCATCTATGCCATTGGCTGTTTGGCGCATCGCTATCGCGATGAGTTGCGTGCGGAGATACCTGAACTCGACGGTGTGTTTCGCCTGTCGGAGTTGTCGCAACTAATGGGCGAATTGCGGGCAACCTATCATCCCGATTGTGCAACCGAGCGTTTGCTCACCACGCCCAAGCATTATGCATATCTAAAAATATCGGAGGGCTGTAGCTGGCGTTGCGCCTATTGTGCCATTCCGCTCATCAGGGGCAATCATGTGTCGCGCAGCATCGAGTCGCTGGTGGAGGAAACCCAAATGTTGGTGGCGCAGGGTGTACGCGAAATTATCGTAATAGCCCAAGACTCAACCTACTATGGCATCGACCTATACGGCGAACGCCGTTTGCCCGAGCTGCTGCGGCGCATAGCCGATGTGGACGGTGTGCGTTGGGTGCGACTGCATTACGCCCATCCAGCCCATTTTCCGGCCGAGGTGTTAGACCTGATGGCCACCAATCCAAAAATCTGTCCCTATATCGACATTCCATTGCAGCATGTTACCACGCCCATGCTCACGGCCATGCGTCGGCATCACACTGGTCCAGAGGTTGATGCGCTTATTGGTTACATGCGTGAACGTGTGCCGAATTTAGCCATCAGAACCACGTTTTTGGTAGGTTTTCCGGGCGAGACAGCGGCCGACTTTGAAGCGATGCTTCAATTCGTTCGTAAGCATAAACTCGACCGCGTGGGAGTGTTTGCCTACTCCGAGGAGGAGGGAACCGCCGCCGCCGAGATGGCCGACAATGTGCCTGCCGAGGTGAAACAGCAGCGCGTGGATGCGCTTATGGAGCTGCAGCGTGAGATTTCGCTGGAGAACAATCAGCGACTTGTAGGGCAGCGTTGCACCGTGATTGTAGACTCGGTTGAGCCTGATATGTTGCTCGCTCGCACTATGCACGATTCGCCTGAGGTGGATCAGGAGGTGCAAGTGCTGCTCTCGGAGTCGGCTACCGTACAGCCAGGCGATTTTATAGAGGTTGAAATTGTTGAAGCTATGGACTACGATTTGGTGGCGCGGCTCGTTTAGAGCTCCAAAAATGGCACTTGATGTTGGATATTTTTTATCTAAATAGTAATCAGTGCCTTTTGGATGTTTACGTTTTAAACTTTAGCCGTATTTATGCATCAAAACAAGCATAGTGCAGAGAAAGGCAGAAAAGCACTGGTTGAAAACACTTTAAATGTATATCGCTAAACTATTATGAATAAGCGAGTTGTTATTCTGATGCTAGTTGTGCTAGCAATGATTCCAGGAACGCTATTGGCCGCCAACGAAGGCGCGGTCATGGGGCGCATAATCGATGGAGGCAGTCAGGCCAAAGAGCCATTGCCTTTTGTGAGTGTGGCCGTGCGCCGTAGCACCGAAACATCGTTTATGAATGTGGGTGGCACCACCGACTTGGAAGGTTTGTTCAATCTGAAACTGCCCTATGGCAGCTATGTGCTGGTTACCTCGTATGTGGGCTATGCCACTAAGGAAATCCCTGTGGAGCTTAGCGCACAAAAACCACGCGTGCGCTTGGGCGATATTGTGCTTGAGCCAACATCACAGGACATTGAAGGTGTGGAGGTGACAGCTGTACGCTCGCAGATGAAATTTGAGCTCGACAAAAAGGTGTTCAACGTTGAGTCCGACATCGCCACGGCGGGCGCATCGGCCAGTGAGGTGCTTAGCAGCATTCCCTCGGTGGAGGTCGACAACGAGGGCGAAATCTCGCTACGCGGCAACTCGTCGGTAACCGTGTGGATCAACGGCAAAGCTGCTGGTTTGTCGGAGGAGAACCGCGCACAGATACTTGAGCAGCTGCCCGCCGAGAGCATCGAAAAGGTAGAGATAATCACCAATCCGTCGGCCAAATATAGCCCCGAGGGTACAGCGGGTATAATCAACATAGTGCTGAAAAAGAATCGTGCTGCGGGCTACTACGGTGGTGTTCAGGCGGGTGTTGACACCCGGGGCAGCTACAACGGCAATGTGAGCATAAACTACAGCAGCTCAAAGCTCGATGCCTACGCCACTTTAGGCTTTAGGCATCATGTTCGTCGCAATGGTGGCTTTACCCATCGAAAAAACTTTAATGCTATAGATACTACTTTCCTGAACAGCGAGACCGAAGGTCATGGAGTGAACAACAACATGATGTCGCGCTTGGGGTTAACATGGCATGTAACCGACCATGACCATATATCGGTGGGCGGATTTGGTATGTACGGAAAGGGTAAGAGTGATAACACAACCGACTATAAAAGCGACGTACCCTTGTCGTATACGGAGAGCCATCGCAATAGCAACTCCAACAACAAGATGAGCGTTGCCAATGGCGAAGTGGGCTATAAGCACGATTTTGGCGAGAACCATTTTGTTGAGCTTACAGGCTCGTACAACCGCTGGGCAAGCGATGGCGCATCAGTCTATACCCAGCAAAGCTTCTACGCCGACGACACCACAGACATCTATCAGAAGCAAAATCAGGTGTTCGACACGCATAGTTATGATGTACAGCTTGATTACTCAAACCGCTTTAGCGAGAACTTCAAGATAGAGGCGGGCTACAAGTCGACCTTTGAGCGCGAGAATACGCCCGTAGAAACCTATTCGGGACTAACCGAAGCCGATGCTACGCTTGATTCGGCGCTCTACAATCGTTTTATATACAACAGCGATATTCACGCGCTATATGCCACATTTTCAGGTCGTTTGGGTAAGTTTAACTATCAATTTGGTTTGCGCGGCGAGTTGCTTAAAGTACACACCCGCTCGCTGGCTGTAGGTGAGCAACTTAACGATGTTGTTCCTTTTGAATTTACTTATCCAAACTTCTATCCCAGCGCATTTCTGTCGTACTCGTTGCCCAACGATAACGAGATACAGATCAACTACACCCGTCGCGTGCGCCGTCCGCGTGGTGGCCAACTCAATTCGTTCCGCAACATCACCGACCCCGCCAATGTTTCGTTTGGTAACCCTGAGCTTCGACCGCAATTGGCCAACTCGTTTGAGTTGAACTATATTAAGAGTTGGACAAGTCATACATTCTCATTATCAGCCTATTATAGAAATACAAACAATCAGGTTGAACGCATTCGGTATTTGGTTGATAATGTGATGTACTCCACGTTCGAGAACATAGCCAAGTCGGCCTCTATGGGAGGCGAGTTGGTGCTGAAAAACCGATTTGCCAAGCGTTTTGAACTAACTACCACATTCAACGCTTTTCACTATAAACTCGATGCCTATACGTTTAAGCCTGAAGGGGCGACATCGACAGTTGAGGGACGCGCATCAAGCGATTTTTCGTGGAATGTTCGTATGATGGCCAGTGTGATGCTCCCCAAGCAGTTCTCGCTACAACTTAATGGACGCTACAACGCCCGCCAGGTAATCGCCCAGGGTTATCGCGAGCCTATGGTTGTGCTGGATGCAGGTGCGCGTAAGTCTATCAAGAACTTCAACATCAGCCTAAACTTCCGCGACATACTCAACACGCGTCGTATGCGTTCATCGACCGAGGGCACAGGGTTCTATAGTGAGAGCGAACGCTGGTGGATGGGTCGTTCGGTTCGCCTAACCGTGGCCTACAGCTTTGGCAACATGAATGGCAAGCGTGAGCGTCGTCCAGATGGTTCAGACGAAGACGTTTCAACCGGTGGCGGCTATGGTGGCGAAGGTGATTTTTAATCCTAAATAGTTAATTATAAATATATTACGAGGGCGGTTTGAATCAAAAACCGCCCTCGTTGTTTCACTTTGACTTTGACTTTCCTTTTTTGGGATACGTTTTATGGTCCTTACCTTTGAACGATAATTGTTTGGGCGTAAACTGTCGGCCAGTTTTCTTGTCGGATTTATACCAAAAAAAGTAGCTCAGCTGACGTTGCTTATCTTGTTTGTTACGAGCCACATAAACCTCTTTGCCTGTGTATGGGTCGATACCCGAATAGTAGATAGTGCTGGAGAGGGTCATGGGCGTGGGCGTGAAATCCTGCACCTGCTCAAGTTTGAAGTTGAGCTGACGGGTTTCGTTGGCCAAATGCTGCATATCGGCATCGGTGCATGCAGGATGGCTCGATATGAAGTAGGGTATAAGCTGTTGATTCATACCATACTTACGGTTCACCATGTCGAATTTTTGTTTAAGTAGGCGGAACAGATTGAACGACGGCTTGCGCATCTGCTGTAGCACTCGGTCGGATGTATGCTCGGGAGCAACTTTCAGTCGGCCCGACACGTGGTGCTGGCAAAGTTCTTCGAAATAGTCGATTTCGGGCTGCGTTGAGCGGTCGATGAACAAGTCGTAGCGCACGCCGCTGCCCACAAACGCCTTTTTGATGCCACTGATGTTGCGTACCTTGCGGTAGAGGCGGTTTATGGGTGTGTGATCGGCGTTAAGGTTTGGGCAGATGCCAGGAAATATGCACGATTGGCGGCGGCATACGGCACAGGCGCGGCGGTCGCGACCACCCATCATGTACATGTTGGCCGAGGGGCCGCCAATATCGCTCAGATAGCCCTTGAAATCGGGCATTTGCTTTATTCGTTCAATCTCGGCCACAATGGATTGTTCGGAGCGTGAGGCGATGAAACGCCCTTGGTGCGCCGAGATGGTGCAGAAGGCGCAGCCGCCAAAGCATCCACGGTGGATGTTTACCGAAAACTTGATCATCTCCCAAGCGGGGATTGCTTTGCCACGATAGCGCGGATGGGGCGCACGGGCGTAGGGAAGATCATACCAGCTATCCACCTCAGCGGTGCTTGGTGGTGGATAGGGGGGCGTAACCAGCACGTAGCGGCCATCGGGTAGCGGTTCGGCTATGTGGCGCGACTGCAATCGGTTCGATTCTTCCTCTATAATTCGGAAATTGTCGGCAAACATGCGCTTGTTGGCACGGCATTCGTTGATTGATTTAAGTAGCTTTATTTCAGTGTTTTGTACAATGCTGTTTAATTCATTGCTCGAAATAATCTGACCCGTTTGCTGCACATCGCGCAGCTGGTCGATGCGGTAGCCCTTTGCCAATCGGCTCACCACCTCCACAATGGGGCGTTCGCCCATGCCATAAATTAGCACATCGGCCTGACTATCGACTAATATACTGGGTTTTAGCGTATTGCTCCAGTAGTCGTAGTGCGTGAATCGTCGCAGCGAAGCCTCTATGCCGCCTATAACCAGTGGCACATCGGGGTAGAGGCGTTTTAGGATTTGGCCATAGACCGTTACGGCGTAGTCGGGACGCTGACCGGCTTGACCGTTGGGCGTGTAGGCATCGTTGCTACGCAGGCGCAGATTGGCCGTGTAGTGGTTCACCATGGAGTCCATGCTGCCGCCCGAAATGGCGAAGCATACACGCGGCCGCCCGAATTTGCGGAAATCGCGTAGGTCGTCGCGCCAATTGGGTTGCGGCACTATGGCCACGCGGAATCCAACATGTTCGAGCACACGCCCAATCACCGCAGCCCCAAACGAGGGGTGGTCGATGTAGGCATCGCCTGAGAATAGCACCACATCGGCCTGTTCCCAGCCCAAAGCCTGCATCTCTTTAACCGATGTGGGGAGAAAATTCATTGATTATATTCTAATGATACATAGTGTTTTAGGCGGCACGGTCTGCATCGTTAGTCGAAGAACAGCAGTGAGCTATCGCCATAGCTCAAAAAGCGGAAGTCGTGGTTCAGTGCATAGCTGTAAACCTCCCGCCAGCGTTCGCCCAGCAGAGCCGACACCAGTACAAGCAGGGTAGAGCGTGGTTGATGAAAGTTTGTGATGAGCGCGTTGGCCGTGCGCACGCGGTAGCCCGGTGTAATCATTATTTGAGTCGATGCCGCCAGCACATCGGTTGCTCGCTCGTCCATGAGGTTTAGCAAAGCCCGCATCGACTGCTCAACGCTCACGGGTTCAATGCTATATGGTTCCCACTGACCGACAAACAGGCTGTCGGTTAGCATACGCCTATGTGCCTTAACCCCAAGCCAGTAGAGGCTTTCCATGGAGCGAAGCGTGGTTGTGCCCACGGCTATTTTTGCACCGTTAGAGTTCAGATAATCCTCAATCAGGCTGCGTTCGGCAAAAAAATGCTCGGAGTGCATCTCGTGTTCGCCCACATGCTCCGATTTCATGGGGCGGAACGTACCTGCACCCACGTGCAGGGTAATGTAGTGCGGATGCACATTGCGTTGCGCCAGTTGCTCAAACACCTGGGGGGTGAAATGCAGGCCAGCCGTGGGAGCGGCCACCGAGCCCTCGGGCCGAGCGTAGATGGTCTGGTAGTCGGCATTGTCGCGCTGCTCACTACGCCTATTCAGGTAGGGCGGTATTGGTACTTCGCCGCATAGCTCCACCACCTGAGCAAACGACAGGGCAACATTATCCCAACTAAAATCAACTTCAACACCATCAGAGTAAATAGCTGATTTGTTTGCAGTTATTGTAGTATTGTGTTCGGGAAGATGTAGTATTAGCGGCTCATTTTTCCAACGTTTAAGGTTGCCCACCAAGCATTTCCATTTAACCCGATGGTGTTCGGCAAACGATACCGCATAATCGGCAGGTGCAATTGGTTCAATCAGAAATATTTCGATATTTGCACCTGAAGTTTTGGTAAACCTCAAACGAGCCCTCACCACCTTGGTATTGTTTAGCATCAAAAAACTTCCCGATGGCAGATGCTGGGCTATTTGAGAAAATTGCGTTTCGAGCATTTGGCCGTTGCGCACCACCAACAGTTTTGATGCATCGCGCTGACCGAGTGGATGTTTGGCTATTCGCTCGTCGGGCAATTCGTAATCGAACTCATCTACTAATAGGTTGTTTTGAGCCTGCGGACTATGCATATCTTACTTTTATTGAGAATGATACGGATAAAGGGAGGCAGCAAACAGGAGCGTTGTGCTGATTTTTCCGCAAAAATACACTATTTTTGCGTGATTTTTCTAACGTAAGCAAACAATCGATGG
>JAFWUG010000093.1 GCA_017524185.1 Bacteroidales bacterium | reverse complement strand
GCCGCCCCGCACAAAGTAGATAACCAAACCGCTAATGGCGTTGACTGTGCCATGCATCACCGCCGCCACCACCATCGAGCGCGTCTTCAGCACGAAGTATAGATCCAAGATGCCATCAATTAGAACTGCCGACGCGAAGTCCATTTTTCAACCGACTGCCGCTCCCAAGTATGAGGCCTGTGCCACCACCGTGGCTGCAAAAGCAGCGTATGTTCACCAGCCATCCAAATTTTCGGACAGCCATTTCTGCGTATATCTATCTATATATCTGCATTTTACGTAGCCATTTCATTCGGCCAAACCCGCAGCAGCTGCTCGTAGCGGCACATGTTATAGACCAGCACATGGAATAGGCCGAATTTGCGGCCAATTGCAAATAATACACTGCAAATCAACATATTGTGATTTTTTTTACAAAATTGTAATCGTCGTATTGCCCACCCAATGCGAGATACAAAAGTTTGACACCCATTGTGCTATAAATCAATGCAAACCTTAGCCACATCACCTCCGTACACTCCAACGCAACGTAAGTTGCACCCAACCAACACCAACAAACCGTATATTCCTTAACATCATGCAAGTTTCTAGATTCCTAATGTATGCTGTGGTCGCGCTTGCCATTGCCGCCACCAGCAACGCAAACGCCCAAAACACCAACCCAAACACACCCAAGAACACCAAAGCGCAGCTCGCCCTTGCCAAAACAAGCACATCTCCAACAGCCGAACGCCGTCAGAGATCGGAGGTGCGACCGCTGGAAGGTGCGCTATCAAAGGTGATGCAACTGAACGGAGTATCGATTCACCTAAACAACGCAACCTTCTCAAATGTAAACCTTGGGTTTATGCCACATAATGTGAAAGCCGTACTTCCCGAAGCCATACACAACGGCAATGTGGAACACGCCTCGGTTGTTCCCGTACTTGTGGAGGCCATGAAAGAGCAGCAGAGGCAAATTGAAACGCAGCAATTGGTGATCGACCGCCTACAGCGTCAGGTTAACGCCCTGATGAACGCAACGGCAAAGCCCAAATAGGCATAAGCACGCAAAAACACATGGGGGCTGGGCAAAACCTAACCCCCTATTTATTTGCCCAAACCACATTTATCGACCTCAAAAATTAGCCCAGTTGCGATATACTTGCTATCTTTGCGGCATGATTAGAACCCGCGCCATAATGCTTCTGATAGTCGGCTCGCTGTGCCTCGCCGCCTGCCGCAACAACAGCATCATTCCAGAAAACGACATGGTGCGCGTGCTAACCAAGGTGTATATCAACGAGGGGCTACTGCTCGACATCGACCGCAGCAAAAACAATATCGACAACATGCTCTTCTACGAACCCATTTTGGAGCAATATGGATACACCCGCAAACAATTCGACAGTTCGGTGCTCTACTACTCGCATCACCCCGAAATACTCGACCGAATCTACGACCAGGTGATTAGCGACCTCACCCAAATTGAAACACGCATATCCGACGAGATTGAGCATCAGGCCGAGGCGAACAGCCAACTTTGGCCCATGGCCAACAACCTCACACTGCAACAGGCCGACTCCATGGGCAACCCGCAGCTACAATTCGAGGTGCCTGCCGCACGCATGGGCATATACACGCTCACCTTCGACTTCCAGCGTTTTGCCAACGACAGCACCGTCTCTCCCCGCTTCGATGCAGCGCTCTACACCACCGACGGTCAGCCTTTCAGCCAACGCGAATATACCTACACAGCAGATGACACCGCAAAATCAATGACATTTGTGTTTGAACACACCGACAGCAGCATCAACGTCCTGCGAGGCCACCTCTATCAACACACCTCGCCCAACAGCACATCAACGCACCGGCACACCCAATTCAGCAACATCACGCTGAAGTACGAGCCTATGTCAAAATCGCGCATGGCATCGCTCAAACGCCATTCAAAACGAACCCAAGCAACTCCCAAGGACAAATCGTTCAAACTGCGTAAAAAACAAGATTTGCAGCGAAGCGCCGACCGACCAGCACAGGAGGCCATACGATGAGCATACGCCGATTCGCGGCCAACTACGTGTTCCCCGTCGATGAAGCACCCATCAAAAACGGCATTGTTGAGGTCGATGAGCAGGGGAGCATCCTATCGGTATATGCTCCAAGCAACCCCGACGCGCTACACAGCACCGAGTTTCACAACGGCGCAATTGTTCCGGGCTTTGTGAATGCCCACTGCCATTTGGAACTATCGCACATGCACGGCCGCATAGCCAAAGGCCTGGGACTAACCGAGTTTGTGCGCCATATAGGTCAACAACGACAAGCACCAGCCGAGCAAATCACCCAAGCCATCGACAATGCTATAGGCCAAATGCACCAAACAGGCACCGTAGCCGTGGCCGACATCTGCAACACCACACACACGCTGCGAACCAAACAGCAGTCGGACATTGCGTTCCGCAACTTGGTGGAGGTGTTTGGCATACATGCCGATGAGGCGCAAAAAGCCTACGCCAACGCGCTTTCGACCCACAAAGCCTTTGCTGCGCAGTTCGCCGACACCGCCATAGTGCCACACGCGCCCTACTCGGTGAGCGACCGCCTATGGCAGTTGCTCCGCCCCCACCTGCACGGTCTTACAAGCATACATCTTGGCGAATGCATGGCCGAATACGAACTAATAGAGCGTCAGCAAGGCGAACTCTATAACCGCTACAACCACATATACACCAACTACAGCGTTCCCACCGGAGGCACACCCGAAAAAGTGATTGAACGCAACCTACCCGCCAACTGCCGTCCGCTACTGGTACATTGCACATACACACACCCCAAAACACTACACACCCTTAGCCAACGCTTTGCGCAAACCACGGTGGTTACCTGCCCCGAGTCGAACCTCTACCTCGAAGGTCGCCTGCCCAATCTGCCCGAATGGCAACGGCTGCAACTACACATTGCAATAGGCACCGACAGCTTAGCAAGCGCATCAACGCTTTCCATGCTGCATAACATCAACCTGATTCTCGATGCCTTTAGCACCCTACACTTCACCGAAGTGCTACGCTGGGCAACGCTCAACGGAGCGGTGGCTCTAGGATTTGACACGTATCTTGGCAGCATTACCATTGGCAAACGCCCCGGCCTATGCCTAATCGACCATTTCGATTTCACTCACCTACGCCCCACTGCTCAAAGCGGGGTGAGAAAGTTGATGTAACAAACAACAACACACAACACACAGATAGATAGATAGAAAACAAAACATTAAAATTCTTGGGTATCAGATGCTAATAGGTTATTTTTGCGCCGAATAGAGCCGCACATCATAATGAAACATCTACCCACGCTATTACTGCTCCTGCAACTAATCACCCCCGCCCACGCCCAGCACACCGTTTCGGGCTTGGTGGTTGACGCAAAGAACATGCCTGTGCCAAGTGCAACCGTGCTGCTGCGCAATGCTACCAACAGCAGCCAAATGCTCGGAGCAGCAAGCAACACCAATGGTGCTTTTGAAATCAAAAATATGCCAAAAAACACCTATTTGCTGCAAATTTCTGTTGTGGGCTATGAACAATACCGCGCTCCGCTACAGGTTGAAAACGACATTGATGTAGGCTCAATTGTGCTCAAAGAAAAAGCGCACACAATCGATGAGGTGGTAGTTACAGCCGAAATGATAAAACAATTTGGCGACCACACCGAATATCGCATGAGCAGCACCGACAAACAACGCTACTCCAGCGCACTGGCCGCGCTGGAACACGTGCCACAGCTGCAGGTGATGGACCAAAATGTGCAATCGATCAACGGAAAGGCCATCAAAATACTAATAAACGGGATGCCCGCATCGGCGCAAGATTTGGCCACACTGCCCGCTGGCGAAATAATTAGGATGGAGCACTATAGCAATCCGCCCGTAAAGT
>JAFWUG010000009.1 GCA_017524185.1 Bacteroidales bacterium | reverse complement strand
TGTTTGGTCCTTGTAGGTGGCACTGCCTGCATCCACAATGTGGAGCGCAAAGCGTCTTATTAGCGACATGCTTTGCCAATCATTTCCCACAATACTACCGCTAATTACAGTGAGTTTGCGAATATCACCGCAGGCCAATATAGGATCGGGCTGAGCCATCACGTAGGGCGTAAGGGCACTCTCAAGGGTTGTGCCTATGTAGGGTGTGGGCTGGTCGTCGAGCAGCACCGCTACTCCCCTGATGCTGCCAATGTTTATGGGGAAACCGTGCCAGGTTTTGGTGGTGTGGTTGTAGCCATCGTCGGCGCTGTAGAGCAGCATGGCAAGGGAGAGCGAGTCGCCGGTGATGTCGTGGCCAGAGTTGCCCACCAAGGTTAGCTGTGGATTGTTGAGCAGCGTAGCGGGGAAAGCCCCAACGCCCACGGCGGGTGGCGTCCAGCTAAGCACAATGCTCTCCAACATGCTACAGCCCGCAAAGGCGTAGGCACCAATGCTTTTTACGTATGGGCCGTTGAAAAAGCGCAGCGCCGTACAGTTTTTGAAAGCACCCTCGCCAACCTCTTCGAATCTGTCAATCTGAAAATGGTCGAACTGGTCGAGCCCTGCAAATGCATAGTTTCCAACGCGTTTTATGGGCGGATGAATGCCCACGTACAAATGCTCGATGTTGGCAAAGTAGGGCTGGCCCTCCTGCGTGTCGGGGATGTCGGCGCAGCTAACCTCATACTGAATGCGGAAATGCCTAAATTTCAGCACACTACGGTTGTCGCGCAGGAAGTTCCAATCTTCGGCGGTGAAGTTGCCCTCTAGCACCGAAATCTCGGAGATGGTGTCGAGCTGTACGCCCTGCAGCGCATCGGCCAGCGAGAGGCCTGTGAGTTCCTGGCCGCTCTTGACGCCATGGACATTAATCTTAATCGATTGAGCCGCTGCCCAACGAGGCAACATCATTGCGCTCACAATCAACAATATACTTGCAAACCGCACAAGACTTCGCCTGTGCATCTGCTTTTGCGTAAAAATTTGATTCATAGAACTTTATGTTTTTGTTTGGTTATAGGTTGTCTAAAATTCGTGTAAATAATTAAAAATCAGTGTGTTAATTGGGAATCTTTTCGTATCATTGTGTATATCAAACACATAGACATGAACAACGAAACCCAACCAGTCTTACCGATTGCCAATGGCAAATATTGCAAAAAATTATTGAAACTACAACGGTTCGTAGGCGAAAATATCCTCTACGCAACATCATAAACGGCACACTTTACATCGTCATAAGCGGCTACCAATGGCGTATGCTGCCCCAAGCCCTACAACATCATTTTCTATTATTTCATCAAGTGGCGGCGCAAGGGGATAATCGAGGAACTGATGGACGCTCTTTGGGAAATGGTCCAGCAAAATAAGCCTTTCAAATAAATTTAAGCAGCCTCTTAGAAATTACAAACACATTTATGGATTACACCCGCGCTAATACGCATAACACGCAGATAGATAGACAAAAAAGATATAGACTGCAATATAGCAAATAAAATCAACGCATCAAACTTTGATGCGTTAATTTACTCACGCTCTCATGGAGCAGATACGAACGCGCACAGTTACAATTCTGTTCGCTAACCATTCAGAGCATTTGCTCCCGACACAATCTCCAGAATCTCATCGGTGATGGCTGCCTGGCGGGCTTTATTATACTCCAACAGCAACTCATCGTGCAGCGCAGTAGCGTTCTCGGTGGCCTGATGCATGGCCGTCATACGCGCCCCATGCTCTGCCGTATGGCTTTCCATTATTGCTCTATGCAACAAATTCTGAAGATAGTAGGGTAACAAACTGTCGAGTAGCGCAGCCTTGTCAGGCTCTACTATTGGCGGAATCGATGCCCGTTTTTGTCCCTCGGGCTTAGCCATGGGAATAAGCGGTTCGGCGATTAACTCCTGCGTGGCAGCATTCTTAAACTTATTGTAAACCAAAACTATACGGTCAAACTTGCCATCGCGATAGCCCTTCACAAGGTCGTTAAAAACATGCTTGGTAGCACCCACACTGGGCTTGTCGATGCAATCGTGATTGCGAGCAATCACGCTAAATCCCTCACGCCTAAGCACGTCCTCGCCCTTACTTCCAATGCAATAGAAACACACATTGGCTTCGGGATTCTCGATCCGCACTCGCTCATACTCGCGCTTGGCCTCTTTAATGATATTGGAGTTAAAAGCTCCGCAAAGGCTATTGTTGGAGGTTATGAGCAGCAACAGCACATTGCGTTCCTGCTTGCGCGGACAAAGGTAAGCGGCCTGCACCTTAGCGGCCATCAGGCCGTGTACCAAATCCGTTATCTTATCGTTGAACGGGCGAAATTTAAGCAGGTTGTTCTGCGCCTTCTTAAACTTGGCCGCCGACACCATTTTCATCGCGCTCGTAATCTTCTTGGTCGACGAGACCGAAGCGATGCGGGTTCTTACTTCTTTTAGGTTAGCCACTGCGATGTCGGTTTACGGGTGAATTTCTTAAATGCTATGCCTCCTCCTCGGTGCTACGATAGTGCCGCGCAACATCGTTGGCCAACTGCGTTATCTTCTCGCCAATCTCGTCGTTAAACTCGCCTGCGGCAATACGCTCCAACTCGTTCTTGAGTTCAGTCTTACAGCGATAGAGCAAATCTTTCTCAAAATCGGCCACCTTGTTCACCGGAACATGGCGCATCAAACCCTGTGTACCACAGTAAATTATAACCACCTGCTGCTCCACTGGCAGAGGCTGATATTGACCCTGTTTCAGTATCTCCACATTCTTTTTGCCCTTATCTAGCACAGCCACGGTGGCCGCATCGAGATCAGAACCGAATTTTGCAAACGACTCCAACTCACGGAATTGCGCTTGGTCGAGTTTGAGCGTACCAGCAACCTTGCGCATCGACTTAATCTGCGCCTTACCACCCACACGCGACACGCTAATACCCACGTTAATAGCAGGGCGTACACCGCTGTTGAATAGTCCTGTTTCGAGGAATATCTGACCATCGGTGATGGAGATTACATTGGTGGGGATATAGGCCGACACATCGCCCGCTTGGGTCTCAATAATGGGCAAGGCCGTGAGCGAACCGCCACCCTTAACCAACGGTTTGAGCACGGGGGGCAAATCGTTCATATTGCGAGCAACCTCATCGCTGGCTATAATCTTGGCCGAACGCTCAAGCAGGCGCGAATGCAGGTAGAACACATCGCCTGGGTAGGCCTCACGTCCGGGCGGACGACGAAGCAGTAATGACACCTCACGATACGACACGGCCTGTTTCGACAGGTCGTCGTAAACCACCAGCGCATGGCGACCAGTATCGCGGAAATATTCGCCTATCGCTGCACCCGCAAACGGCGCATAGAACTGCATGGCAGCCGGATCGGCTGCAGTGGCGCACACAATGGTGGTATAGTCCATGGCACCGTGATCTTCCAGCGTTTTGGCCAAGTTGGCCACAGTGGAACCCTTCTGACCAATGGCCACATAGATACAGTACACGGGATCGCCCTTCAAGTAATGGCTCCGCTGATTGATAATGGTATCAATTGCGATGGCTGTTTTACCCGTTTGACGGTCTCCGATAATAAGTTCACGCTGTCCGCGACCTATGGGAATCATAGAATCGATGGGCTTTATACCCGTTTGCAGAGGTTCGCTCACCGGCTGACGGTATATCACACCCGGAGCCTTACGCTCGAGCGGAAGTGCAATGGTTTGGCCTGCTATTGGGCCCTTGCCGTCGATGGGCTCACCCAACGTGTTCACTACGCGTCCCAGCAGGCCATCGCCCACCTCAATGGAGGCAATCTCGCCAAGGCTTTTCACCTTGTCGCCTTCCTCAACGCCTTGGGTGGTGCCAAGCAGCACCGCACCCACATTGTCCTCCTCTAGGTTGAGCACAATGCCCTTCACACCAGACTCAAACTCAACAAGTTCGTTCGATTTCACATTGTTGAGGCCAAATATACGTGCTATGCCATCGCCAACCTGTAGCACAACGCCAACCTCTCCAAATGTCGACTTTTGGTTGAAACCTGCAAGTTCCGATTTAATAATTTCGGATATTTCCGATGGTTTAATCTCTGCCATACAGCGTTCTATTCTCTTAATTCAATCGTTTGGGGCGAATATCAACTTCTGATTATACCCAGCGTTTTACGCGCTTCGCGCAGCTGTCCCTGTACACTGAGGTCAATCATTTTGCCATCCACAATCAGCACCAAGCCTGCAATCAGGTCGGGCCTAATCTCCACGTGGAACTCCACCGTTTTGTTGTAGGCTTTTGCCACCAATTGCTCTATGCGCTGCTGTTCGGCAGCGGGCAGCGGGTGCGATGTCTCCACATACACCTCAATGATGTTATGCTCGCGCCTATGCCGTTCGCTATAGAGCAACAGGGCATTGTGGATGTTGGCCTCGCGATGTTTGTGAAGCATCAGCAAAACAAAATCAACCCAAAGTTTATGCACCTTGCCCGTAAGTGCTTTTCCTATCATTGCTGCCTTCTCGCTAAGCGGCACCGAATGCGCAGCCAGCAGTTCAGACAATTCCGACTGCGGGGCCAAACATGCCTCCAACAGCTTAGCATCACGATAGAACTGCTGCGGTTCGATGGATTGCTCCTTAACCAACAGGCTCATGGCGTTAGCATAGCGTGAGGCGACCGAATGTCCGCTCATAACGTACTAGGGCTTAGTTGATGTTGATTTCGCTTATCAGTCGGTCCAGGTACTCCGTGCGCTTCTCCTCGGCTGAGAGGTGCTGGCGCAGAATCTTTTCCGACATCTCCACCGCCAACTTAGCGGCATATTGCTGCAACTCCTTCGAGGCTGCCAATTTCTCCTGCTCAATGGCGGCGCGTGCCTTTTCAGTCATGCGCTGCGCCTCCTGACGGGCCTCCTCCTTGGCATCCTCAACCAGCCGTTCGCGCAGTTGTTTCACCTCGGCCATGCTACGCTCGCGCTCTATGCGAGCCTGTTCGGCCATCTCGCGGTTGCGCTGCTCCAACTGCTGCATCTCCAAGCGGGCTTGCTCGGCCTGCTGTAGGGCTTTGGCAATGGAATCCTCGCGACCCTTGAGGCCTTGCAATATCGGTTTCCATGCAAATTTTTTCAGTACGAATAGCAGTATCGAAAACGACAGCAGCATCCATACAATCAAGCCGTAATCAGGTGTAACTAGGCCCATGGCTCAGAGTTTTTTGGGGTTGTTGTTTGTCCTACATGAATATGGCGAGTACGCACACGATGATGGCGAAGAAGCAAACGCCCTCTATCAGCGCGGCAGCAATAATCATGCTGGTTCGAATATCGCCAGAAGCTTCGGGCTGACGGGCAATGCTGCGCAACGCGCTCTCACCAATCTTGCCAATACCGATAGCTGCTGCCATTGCTGCTATTGCGCCGCCCAAGGCTGCACCAAACTTTGCAATGGCCACGCCGCTCGTTGCGGCCTGTAGAAGAACAAACAGAGTTGTCATAGTGGGTTGGTTATTAGTTAGTTAATATCAGTTTATCTGGTTCTTATCAATGTCCTCCGCTGGTTGCCATGCCAATGTAAACCGCCGAAAGCATGGTGAACACGAATGCCTGTATGAATGCCACCAGCAACTCCAAGGCCGACATGAATAGCGAAAAGGCCAGCGAAACAGGGGCAACCATATATCCGAGCATATAGTGCATGGCTCCAAATATGAATATCAGCGCCATAAACACCATGGCTATCATGTGTCCTGCCAATATGTTGGCAAACAATCGAATCATCAGCACAGTGGGCTTAATAAATACGCCAGCAATCTCAACCACAGGCATTATCGGCACAGGAACCTTCATATACCAAGGTACGCCCGGCGTGTTGATTATATCTACCCAATAGTGCTTGTTTCCGTTCAAATTGATGGTGAGGAACGAGAATATGGCCAGCACCATGGTGATGGCTATGTTGCCCGTTAGATTTGCACCGCCCGGGAATATGGGCACCAAGCCCAAAAGATTTGAGAATAGGATAAAGAAAAACAGCGTAAGCAAAAAGGGCATAAAACGCTGCGCGTTATGCTCGCCCAGCGAGGGGATAGCCACATCGTTGCGAACAAAGAGTATTATCACCTCCATGGCATTTTGCAGCCCCGATGGTGCTTTGCCAAGATTTTGCTTGTAGCTACGCGCTACAGACAGGAAAACCCAACAGAGCAACAAGCCAACAATAAAAATGGTGGCCACATTCTTGGTTATGGAGAAATCCCATGGTGTGGGGTGTTGCGCATCAATCTGCCCCGAAGCATCGAGTTCCACAATCTTGCCCTCATAGGGGGCTTCGGTGGCCAATCTGAAGCCGTCATACGAATGGCCATGCTGCAAGCGGTGCGACGAAAACAGATGTAAGCCTGTGCGCTCACTGTACAGTATCACGGGCAACGGTATGCTGATATGCACATCGTTCACCGTGCAGATATGCCATTCGTGCGAATCTCCGATATGGTCGAAAATAAACGATGCAGGATCGAATCCACCTTTGCTTTCGGCATGAGCGTCGGCGTGAGCCTCCGATTCGGGCTGCGCTGCCTCCGATTGAGGAACTTCGGATAGGCTATCAACCGCCGCCGACTGCTGAGCCATACCCAGCAGGGGAAGCAGCACTAGAGCCAATTGCAACGCTATTCTACGCATGGTTTGCACCTTTTCGTTGGGTTGTAGTATATAGAACTGCTATTTCTACCACTAAAAAGACGAAATAGACGGTTAGGTATACTACAATTGGGCGAAAAAGGTTGTAGCCAACGGCGAAAATTGTTGCAAGTCCCACGCCAAAAACAAGCAGATTCAGCCCTGCTTTCAGTACTCTGCTTATGGCGTAGCGTTTTAGAAATTGTTTGGCGGGCAGCGCCACCAAACGGGGCAATCGGTATAAGAAATGCCCGTTGATTAGCCCCAAAAGCACAGGGATGGCCGTCGCCAAGGCAATTTCGGGCCATCCCTGCACTATATATATGATTAGCACAGCTGCTACACTAAGCACAGTAACCATAGCGGTTACGGCTATATGCTTAGCCGCTAGTGTCATAGGGATGCTATTACTATTTCGATTGGGCGTTATCGGCTGTCTTAGCTCCCGTTGTGGGCTGTCCCTTGGTGGCCATCTCGCAGTGGCCAGTGAACTGAGCACCAGGCTCTATGGCCAGCTTGCCAACTATGATGTCGCCAGTGATTTTTGAGGTGGATTTGAGCGATAGCAGATCATGCACTATGCATTTGCCATCCAAAGCACCGAATATATCAGCATTTTTGCAAGTAATTTCGCCCTTAATCTTACCCGTTTCACCAATCACAGCCTTCCCCTGAACGTTCATGTTGCCATTAAGCACTCCGTCGATGCGTATATCGCCGTTGCTCACAATGTTTCCAATGATTTCGGTGCCTACGCCAATCAGGTTGATATTCTTCGATGTAGGCTCTGGTTCGTATGTCTTAGCCATTGTATTCTAATGTTTTATGATAATCTACACGGTGAGTATCTCTTTCTCCTTTTGGGCAAGCATATCGTCCACCTTCTTGTTAAAGGTATCCGTGAGTTTCTGCGCCTTGCCCTCGTAGTCCTTAACAATGTCCTCGCCCAGACCATCTTTTTGGAACTTCTTGAGGCCATCATTCACATCGCGACGGGCATTGCGTATGCTCACACGGGCATTCTCGCCCAGCTGCTTCACCTGTTTCACCAGCTCTTTACGGCGATCTTCAGTAAGGGCTGGCACAACTATACGCACCACCTCGCCATTGTTTTGCGGATTGAATCCCAAGTTGGCGGCCATAATGGCACGCTCAATGGGGTCAATCATCTTTTTCTCCCATGGCTGCACGGTGATTGTGCGAGCGTCGGGGCTATTTACCGATGCCACCTGGCTGAGCGGGGTAAGCGAGCCATAGTAGTCCACCATAATGCCCGATAGCATCGAGGGATTAGCGCGTCCAGCGCGTACTACGCGCAACTCATTGTCGAGATGACCAATGGCCTTGTCCATTTTCTCCTCGGCCATATCTAGCAACATTTTCACTTCGTCTATATCCATAGCGTGTAACGTTATTATTTATACAAAACTGATTTTCAACTACTTCACTATAGTACCTATGCCCTCGCCCACTGCCACACGTTTTAGGTTTCCAGGCGTATTCATATCGAAAACCACTATGGGCAAGGCGTTTTCGCCGCATAGCGCAAAAGCGGTAAGATCCATCACGCGAAGCTTACGAGCATAGCATTCATCAAAACTGAGTTCAGCAAACTTAGTCGCTGTGGGGTCTTTCTCGGGGTCAGCGGTGTATATCCCATCAACACGTGTGCCTTTGAGCAACACATCGACCTGCAACTCCACACCGCGCAGAGCCGATGCGGTGTCGGTAGTGAAGAACGGATTGCCTGTGCCGCCCGCAATGATACACACCTGCCCCTGCGACATGGCCTCCAGCGCACGGTCGCGGGTATAGAGTTCGCCAACAGGCGACATTTTTGTGGCTGTGAGCAACTTAGCCTTTCCGCCCGCATTCTCGATGGCCGATTGCAGCGCGATGCTATTAATCACCGTGGCCAGCATTCCCATCTGATCGCCACGCACACGGTCGAACCCTTGCGCCGCACCGCTCAAACCTCTGAAAATGTTGCCACCACCAATCACAATGCCAACCTGTACCCCCATGGAAGCAACCTCAACTATCTGAGCCGCGTATGATTGTAGCACATCAGTGTTTATCCCGTAGCGGTCGCTGCCCATCAATGCTTCGCCGCTAAGTTTGAGCAAAATACGTTTATACATAGCCTGAACGATTTCAATTTAAAGGGGTCAAAAAAACGCCCTAAATATAGGTAAAAATCGTCAGTTACAAATTTATTGCGCCAAAATACTAAGCAGCGATGGCTTTCCGTTTTAGGTTGAATTTCGCTAAATTTGCGGCGCATCAATAGCCATGAGGAGCGATATGCCCTGGAAAATCATAGCACAAGCCCTGTCGGGGCTCATACTACTGCTTGCACCCTTCGGTGCCAGCGGCCAGCTCACTGCACCCGATAGGCGGTGGGCAGCACCAACAGCCTACGCGCTCACGTCGGAGCAAGACTCCATTGTGGCCTACCACAAAGGCGACACCATACTCCTTTGCGCCGCGCTCCCCAACAAGGCCAACGCCCAGTTCACCTGGCTGCGATTTGCCAACAACCGCTTCGCCGACACGCTTCAACGCTCATCAACCACCACGGCCGACACCCTTCGCCTATCCGCCACCGCACTTTCGGAGGGCGGCTACCGTGTGCTGGCGGATAACCTACTGAACGACACCGCCATACACACCATTTGGGTATTTGTCGATGATGTAAAAATCGACACATTGCTAATCGACAACGAATGCGATTTCATGCGCATAGAGCCACGCACCATCCCAAATCGCTACGATTTAGACTACGACCGCTTTACATACTGGGACATCTCACGCACTACTCCCATACCCATCAACACCTACGGACGTAGCTATTTTAGCCAAATGACCTGGGAATGCAGCGAACCCGAAATAGAACTGCCCAGCAAGCCAAAACCCGACCTGCTGATACAATCGCCCGCACCACTGCTCAACGCCCAATACACCATCAGCGTAACCTCCCCATTTGGACGTACGCTCACCGCCAAAACCAACATCGTGGAGGCCACAGCTGTGAAAGCCGAACAAGAGATAATGGTAATGAAACAAGGGGCTTGGAGCACATTCTCCGAAAGCGACAAACACGAGGCTCTGCTCGAACTCGCGCTCAAATCCACTGCCACCAACGCCGACTCCGCTTGCTGGTGCATTCGCAAACAAAACCCCAACAACGGTCGCTACACAGAAATTTGGAGCACATGCATAGCATTTGGCTCCGCCGAAGTACTACCCGACAAAACACTCATGGTGCCAGGGCACTATCGCATTGTGCACACGGCCAAAAACGCCACATCACACTGCATCGACTCCATCAGCATCGACCTACAAGTAGATTCGTCGATGATTAAAGAAGAAGCCATACCCAACGTGTTCACCCCCACCAATGCCGATGGCAACAACGATGTGTTCCGATTCATCGACCCAGAACAGAACATACGCTCCATGCAATCGTGCCTAATCCGAATCTACAACCGCTCAGGCAAACTCATGCACAGCTACAACGGCGACCCCCGACAATGGACTGGTTGGGATGGTAAAACACACGGACGCATGGCAAATCCAGGCATCTACTACTACATAATAGAAAGCAAAGGCTGGGACGGACAGGAATTCAAACGCGGCCCCTACAAGGGTTTCTTCTACTTATACTAAACCCAAACACTGCCTAACACAGCATAATCAACTTATTAATTATACTTACAAGCACTCACGTGCCATCAACTCTGCCCCCGCCATTGACTCAAAACTCAGCCAATCGCAATACAGATGTAAACGACTATAAATCAAAACTATAAATACAACAAACAAAAGTTTATGGCTTTATTTTTGGGCAGCGATAGTAAATTTCCTATTTTTGTGCGCCGTTTTTTGAAAGGTTGTGGCAGATAAACTATACGCATATTCAATTGATTTTAAAGGACTTGAAGTTGGCAAGCACCTCTTCGAGTTCTTGCTTGATGACGCGTTTTTCGCCGAATACCCTGAGGGTGAGATTAGTGAGGGACATATTGAGACACAGATTATGCTCCACAAGCAAAACAACCTCATGGAACTCACATGCAACATGAGCGGAACAGTGCAGGTTGAATGCGACCGATGCCTCGAACGCTTTGCGCTACCCATCGAGTACAACGGGACGCTATTCGTGAAAACGGGCAACCCGCAAACCGACTCCGAGCCCGATGTGATATTCATTAGCGAACACGAGCATAGGCTAAACCTAGCCCAATATCTCTACGAGAACACCTGCCTAAGCCTTCCAATACGACGCTACCACGGCCTGAATGGAACAAACGCCAACGATTGCGATGCCGATATGCTGGAGCGAATGAACCACGACGACCAAAACCCAGCCGAACCTACAACCGAAGATCCGCGCTGGGCAAAATTGAAAGAACTGAAGAACAAGTAATAACCATACATAAAGATACAGACAATGGCACATCCTAAGTCGAAAATCTCGAAACAACGCAGAGATAAACGCAGAACGCACTACAAAGCCAGCCTGCCAACCCTATCCACCTGCTCAAACTGCGGCTCGGCCGTAGAATACCATCGCGTATGCCCAGAATGCGGCTACTACCGTGGCAAGCAGGCCATAGCTAAAACCGCAGAGGCTTAACCAGCACGCACACCGTGATAAACATAGGTGTAGATGCGATGGGGGGCGACCACGCCCCCAAGGCCATTATCGAGGGCACCGCATTGGCTCTGCCATGCCTTGCCCCCGATGAGCGCATTACGCTCGTTGGAGACGATGCGATAATCACGCAACTGCTATTGGAACACAACGTCAACAGCAGTAGCGTGAATATCATTCATGCCCCCGAGGTAATAGGCATGGACGACCACCCCACCAAAGTGTTCACGCGCAAGCAGAACTCCAGCATCGTGAGGGGGTTCATGGAACTCAGCGCAGGCCACATCGACGGCTTTGCCAGCGCAGGCAACACTGGTGCCGTGATGGTGGGTGCTATGATGGTGGTGAAACAAACGCCTGGCGTTATCCGCCCAGCCCTAGCCACGTGCATCCCCGTGGACGACAACGAGAGCAACGTGCTGCTCGATGTGGGACTAAACCCCGACTGTCGTCCCGATGTACTCTACCAATACGGTATTTTAGGTTCGCTCTACGCCAAATACACCCTAGGCGTAACAGACCCCAAAGTCGGCTTAATCAACATAGGCGAAGAACCAACCAAGGGCAACTTGGTGGTGAAAAGTGCCTACGAGCAGATGAAAGACAGCACCGAATTCAACTTCGTTGGTAACATCGAAGGCGGTGCGTTCTTCACCAAAAAAGCCGATGTACTGGTGTGCGATGGTTTTGTGGGCAATGTAGTACTAAAAATGGCCGAAAGTTTCTACCGGCTTATGCGCCGCGATGGCGGCAATAGCGACTTTGCAGCCCGTTTCAACCCCGAACGCTACGGCGGAACACCTGTGCTGGGCGTAAATCGCCCCGTAGTGAAGGGACACGGCGCATCATCGCCGCTGGCAATAAAGAACATGATTCTGCAAACCCGCGAGGTTATAAAATCTAACCTCTACGAGCAGATACGACAAACTTTTAGTTAAAACTCACTATCTGTGGAAAAGATAACAGCAGCCATCAGCGGTGTAGCGGGATATGTTCCCGACTATATACTCACCAACGATGAGTTGAGCCGCATGGTGGACACCAACGATGAGTGGATTATGACCCGCATCGGCATCAAAGAGCGCCGAGTACTGAAAGGTGAAGGGTTAGGCACATCATACATGGCCGAACAGGCAGTAAAATCACTGCTCGCAAAAACCAACACTTCGCCCGACGAAGTGGACATGCTAATCTGCGGTATTGTTACCCCTGATATGCAATTCCCCGCCACGGCCAACATCGTGAGCGACCTATGCGGCATCAAAAACGCATTTGGATTTGACCTTAACGCAGGCTGCTCGAGTTTCCTCTACGCACTGGTTACCGCTTCAAAATACATCGAAGCGGGTACGCACAAAAAGGTGATTGTGGTGGGTGCCGACAAGATGTCATCGATTACCGACTTTACCGATCGCTCCACCTGCGCCATATTTGGCGATGGTGCTGGCGCAGTGCTGCTCGAACCCTCAACCGAAGGCTACGGCCTAATTGATTCCATTATGCATGTGGATGGAGCAGGCCGCAAGCATCTGCACCAAGTGGCTGGTGGTTCGTGCTATCCTGCAACCATCGAAACGGTGAACAAACGACAGCACTATATCTACCAAGAAGGGCAAGCCGTTTTTAAAGCCGCAGTTGTACACATGGCCGAGGTTGCGGCAGAAATCATGAAACGCAACAACATCACCTCCGACAATTTGGCGTGGCTCGTGCCGCATCAGGCCAATATGCGCATCATTGAGGCCACTGCAAACCGCATGGGCATCGGCAAGGAAAAGGTGATGATTAACATCCAAAAATACGGCAACACAACCAGTGCAACACTGCCTCTTTGTCTTTGGGAGTGGGAAAAACAGCTCAAAAAAGGCGACAACATCGTGTTCGCAACATTTGGTGCTGGATTCACTTGGGGAGCTGCCTAC
>JAFWUG010000092.1 GCA_017524185.1 Bacteroidales bacterium | reverse complement strand
GCTAAAAATATGGTTCACAATAACTTCAGCCTCATCATCGCTATAAACATGGCTCAGCGTGTTGCGTGCCTTAGCCATCTGCCACCACTCATCGTGATTGCTGATAAGCCCATCGGCAAACGCCATTCGCAACGTACCATTGGGCCCCGACTCAAATTCGTAGCCCTTGTGCTTCAAGAGATCTTGTAGCGCCTTCCACGCCAGCTCAAAGGCGTTTGCAAACCGACGCACTAACCCATCGCGCTCTAATTCGGACAAGCAATCGGCACCCTCACCGCTCTCAGTAACCTCAATAAGCCTTTGGCATGCCCTATGAAAATTTGCAAAGCCCTGCTTCCATCGAATATCCTTTAGCGAGTACATTAGCTCTGATATTTAAACGATTACACAGCGCAAAGATAGCGTTTTAGCATTAGGCAAAATACCCAACCGCCAACACACAGCACACCCACAACCCACCCGCCGATGAGCCAATCCCAACGCTCCATGCGCAGCAATTCCGCCCCAAGCCCTAATAGAACTCGAGCTGCGGAATCTGCGGCGGCATCTGCTTGTTTTTGCGACCAACAAACAGCTCCATGCTGCCAAACTGCTTGTCGGTGATGCAGAGAATGCCCACCTCGCCAAACTCTGGAAGTATCGATTTTACGCGCTTGATGTGCACGTCGGCATTCTCGCGGCTCGAACAATGCCGCATGTAGATGCTGAATTGGAACTGCGTGAAACCATCGGCCATCAAGCTTTTGCGAAAGAGCGAATAAGCCTTACGGTCGCGCTTGGTTTCCGTTGGAAGGTCGAAAAGCACTAGTACCCACATAATCCGATATTCACTTAAACGGTCCATATTTATACTGTTAGTCAACAACTTACATCCTAAGGCTCAGCACATCTGCCAAACAGATGATTTTTAGGTATTTATGCTTACAGTTTTAGATACTTTCTGACGTATTAAGCTGAACTACACGGTATTATACGCCATGGTTTGCCGATGGTTCTATTTATTAGGCTTAATCGCTGAAATTCAGACACTTACAAACATCAAGTTGGCATCAAAATAGCGACCCAAATAGAGCAATCGGCCTCATGCCATATAGCTCTGGAAATGAACATCCTACGCGCAAGAGGACGCGATAAATCGCGTCCGTACAACACCGATAGAATACTCATAAAACAATACGCTCAAACGCGACACACTACATCTACACAAGCCAAGCACAGCAGTAAACACATGACATACAAATACTTACAACTATAAAAAACTCCACAAAACAAACACACGCGGTGTGTCGCTACAGCCCCAAACCAACCCATACGGCGGCTTTGCACGTAGGCACATCCATACACCTTAATATCACATCACCTTCTCGGGATATGTAATCTTGCGCTGCTCGCCGCTGAAGCATCGGTAGAGCGAGGCGGTGGTTTGCTGCGCGGCCACCATCAGCGGGCTGCGCTTGCCGTCGATTAGCACCTCAATCACCGGGATGCCCAGCAACTCGCGCTTCAGGGCGGGCGTAAGCTCGTCGGGCAGGCTGCCAGCGGGGGCAGCGTTGCATATACGCACCACCAGCTCGTCCACATAGGGCCGATAGGGCTCCATGATGTCGTCGGCCAGGCAATAGGCGTTGTAGCGGTTGTGGTGGTGTATGCCCAGCGTGGGCAGCAGTCCGCTGCTCACCAGCGACCGCGCCACCACAGCGCGAAGGATGGCGTAGCCATAGTTGAGCATGTTATTGGGCGCATCGCCCTCGCGCTCACGCACAAAACGTTCGTCGCCGAGGAACAGGTTGGGCCAGTAGTAGGCAGCGGCCCGCGCCTCCATGTTGTCGGCATCGCCGCTGCGCACATCGGCCGCCCAGGCCAGCATGTTGCGCACCTCGGCACCGCGACACTGGCGCAGCACGGCGGCCTGATTGCGTATCTTGCACTGCACCGTTTGCTGCCAGAGCTGCTTTTTGAGCGGCACCGACGCGTCGAGCTGACAGCGGAAACGCTCGCTCTGCGTGGTGTTGCCGCAAAGCGGGAGCATAAGTCCCACGGGCAGATGTCGGCTATCGCACGTGATTAGGGCGCAATTGTTGTCGAGCAGCGCCTCCATGAGACCCTGGGTGATGGTGATTTGCTTGTGGTCGAGCACCACCACACCGATGTCCTCCACCGGAACGGTGTGCTCGGCGCCGGCCTTGAACGATTCGGGCAACGCGTCGTTGCGCTCCACCTCGGGCAGCCGAATCACCAGCTGCTTATTGCGCAGCGACAGGTAGGCAGGATTGCTGAAACAAAGGGTACGTTTGATCATGGCCTTGCATTTTATTGTGCGTATATGCTTGTACGCAAGCGTATTGGCCATGGTTGCCCTGCAGGGCTACTCCAACTGCTGAGCGCTGGGCTGCTGTAGGTAGTTTGCGGGCGTGGAGACGCTGCGCCCCAGCTCCCTCTCGGTTTCCTTACGCGCCACGCCGGCCACCTTACCGCCACGTTTCGCTATCTGTCGGCTCTGCTCAAAGGTCTCGGGATCCTCTTTCTGCGAAATCTCGGTGGTTACGCGCTCGCCGAGCATGGTGAAAATCAGTTCAAGGTCGTCCATGTGGTCGCGCAGGTTCTGGTTCTTCTTGGTCAAGCCCTTGTAGTCCTTGTACTCCGAGGGTGTCATGCCAAAAGTTGCCTTTGAGATTTCGGCGGTGAGTATAGCATAGTCGCGCTCCTCGGTGATGCCGCGCCGCTTCCACTCGTCGGTGAGGTTTTGGCGGATGGCGATGCCGCGCAGCCGCTTGTCGATCCAATCCTTGGGGTAGCCCTTCTTCTCGTAGAGTTCCTTCATGCGTTGCTGCGCCAGCTCGGGGTTCTCGATTTCGAGCATACGCTCGTAGCCCACCTGCGACAGCCACAATTTGAACGGCTCGGCCTTGGGCGACGGGATGGACTGGATGATGCGAAACAGGCCTTTGATATTGGCGGTCTGTACTTTACGACGTTTTCCATCAAGAGCAATCATCTCAAGGGGGGTACAAATTGTACCCCAGTTGAGATTTAATGCTTCATCTCGAGAACGCATCCGCTTGATGTACTGTTTGGGGTCGTTGCTATCAGTCAAAGCCTCAACCACATCATACACCGAGAAGTACCACTGCTCCTCCTCGTCGTTCCAAACTGAACGAATTTTCTTGTCTTGGAATAGTTTTATGTTGCTCATTTACTGTTAGTTTTTGACATTATTTCCTCAAGCATTATCAAATCTTCTTGGTCGGCCTCCAATGCTTCTTGTGCCTTGCGACGGGCATTGAACTCCTCGTAAACAGCATTCACCTGACTTTCCATCTCCGCATTCGATACACTACCTTTGCCCTGCAACACCGCCTTGTCGTGAAAAGCCAGCACACCATCGGCTGTACTACGCCAATAGTCCAACGTAAGGTCTTTACGTTCCTTTACTCGGAGTTCAGCCGTATCCAAAAACATAACAGTCAATCGGTTAAGTGTATCAATCTCATCTTCCGAAAGGTAGTTTTTTGCAACAACAATATCCTGCTTTCTAACAATTGCACCTTTCCACGATGTCAGCCCCATGTTGGGTTTGTTTGCATCTGCGCGGGCGGTGATAAGTTCGGCTGCGGTCTGATGCGTAACGGCGTAGAGTAACTTGTTCTGCGTTTCGGCAAAGAACATCTGCGTGGCCTTTTTGCGGGCTTCGTAGTCGCTGCTAAGGGCAAACAAAGCGCGTAGTTTTTGGTAGAAGCGTTTTTCCGAGGCACGAATGTCGCGTATCCGCTCAAGCAACTCGTCAAATAGTCGGGTTGCCCGTTAGGATTCTTCAGCCGCTCATCGTCCATAGTGAAGCCTTTGACCAAATATTCCGCCAAATGACGTGTTGC
>JAFWUG010000091.1 GCA_017524185.1 Bacteroidales bacterium | reverse complement strand
GGGGTAAAAATGTATCGCAAAATTTTTTAAAATTACCCCCCCCCCCCCCCCCCCAGACGTTTTCAACAGTTTTGAAGCAATCTTTCAACAAAGCACTGATTTTCAATGCAGTACCTTGTTTATAACTCGAACAACATATATTCTTCGCAGTTGAAAGATTAACGTTTACAGCTGTAGATTTAACTTTTTTGACTGTATTTTGTTGTTCCAATTGTTGTTTTCAACATGCAGGTGTTTTTACAGATGTATTCTGCTGAATCACATTGTTATGAGATGTTCATAACTTTGGCGTGGCAATTTGCTATTTCTGCACATCCTGCGTTTCGGTTGTTTGGCTGTGGCGTGCCGCGTCCGAGACATGCGTTATTTGTTACGTTTGCGGGGCTTGGGGCGCATAACTATTTGTACCAACGCATTTTAGGGCTGGTATTTGGCGTCAGATATTTGCGCATGAGCGGACTCAATGCGTAGCCAAACCGCTTATGGCGTGCAAGGTCGAAAACCTTGCCTCCATGAAACGAGAGAGGGCGAACCCTTGCGGATTCGCCCTCTCTCGTTTCGCGGGCGCGACAAATCGCGTCCCTATAGCGGCTGTGATAATTTCACAGTTCCTTTGTTCCTACTGTTTCATCACCTTAGCCACGGCATTGCCCACACGGACGATGTATAGCCCGCTGGGGTAGCCGTTTAGGTCGATGCTTACGCGGCTGGCGGCTGAGCCTGTCGAAGCCGCACGGGCTGGCACGCGTTGCAGCAGCTGCCCGTTGGCGTTGTACACCAGCACTTCGGCGGCGATGCTTTCGACGGTGCCTTCGACAGGCTCAGGCACCGTTAGCCACAACTCGCCCTGCGTGGGGTTCGGATATACGCTTAGGCTTTCGCGGCGGATGTCGAACAGGCCTGTTTCGCCCTCCAGCGCAAACTCGGCCACCAGCGTGCGGTTGTTGTTGGCCTCGAAGCTGAAGGAGGCTGAGGTGCTCACCTCAGTGCCGTTCTCGCTCCAGCGCACAAAACGGTAGCCGCTGTTGGGCGTGGCCTGTATCAGCACTGTGCTTCCGCTGCTGAACGAGCCTCCGCCGCTCACTGTGCCACCGTCGGCTGGGTTGGCCTGTAGTGTAATGGTGTACAGTACTCTGAATGTGGCTCGAATAGTAACATTGTGGGCGGGTAACTCAAAGCTATAGGTGCCGTTGTTGTTGGTTATGTTGATTCTGTTGGCCTCGTTGCCCGTTTCGAACACCACTGGCGAACCACCGCTGTAGCCCGAATTGACTTTTAGCGTGAAACTGATGGTGTTCACCATATCAGGTATCACGGCATATTGGTTCTCGCCGATGGGTGTACCCTGCTCTAGGGCTATCTGGCCGTTCTTGGCTTCAAGGGTGATGATGCGCGGTGTGACCAGCGTCCAGCCGTACCATTTTCCTTCGGTGGCATTCCAGCCCGTATGGTTTTTGTAGTTTTGCTGTGCTTGGGCAAGATTATCGCCTTCGAGCAGAGCACCGTCGGCATCTACCAATACAAGATAGCGAGCGCTGGGGCAGTTGCTGAATGCATTGGCCTCCACCGTAGGGGGCGTTGCGCCAAGCGCGAGCAGCTCTAACTTTTGGCAGTTGGCCAGGGCATTGGCACTTATATTTTTAATATGTGGTGCATAAAGCTGGCGCAGGTTGGGGTGGTCGATGCCTATTTCCAGCTTGGTCCATGGTGCATTTATGGTAAGCTGCTCCAAAGCCGTTAGGGTGCGCAGGTAATCGTAATCGACATCAATAAGATTACCATCGACAATCTTTATTGCGTTCACATCGGCCTCGGCGGTGCCGCTGTTGGCTATGGCCACGGGTAGCAGTAGGTGCGTCAGCGTATCGGTTTGTTCGTTCACTTTTATACCGATGGTGGAGCTGCGCTCCAGCATTACCCATTCGTTCCACTTGCCGTCTTTGCCGCCCGACCATCCTCCGCCACTCCAAGCGACACTCTGCGACAGATACTTCCCTTTAGCCGTGGCGTAGTCGGGAATATTCGCCTGAACGTTAGGATCGGCGGCCAATAGGGTTGGCATGACATCGGCCAGCGGCACTTTAACGGGAACCTTCTGCGAAGTACCATTCGCTATGTTATCTACTACAGTTTTTGCCTCATACAGCCCCAAACCAGTAATGGTTCTTACGGCTTTAATTACCGCGATCTTTTTATTTGGATCGCATTTAAGGAGTTCCATTTCATCGACCATTAGCTGTAGGTAGCGGGGGCTGGGGCAGCCCTCGAATACACCAGGTTGAGCCTTGGGTGGTGTCGCACCCAGCTGTAGCAGACGTAGCGAAGAACAATTGCGGAATGCAAGGTAGTCTATTCTGTCTGCAACATTCGGCAAGGTAGCTGCAACAAGAGCGGTGCAGCCGTCGAATGTCTGCTGCCCTAGAGTGGAAATCTTGGGCAGATATACGCTGGCCAAAGAGGTACACCCCTGAAAAGCCCAATTACCTACTTTGGTGCACTGCGGGAGGTTGATGGCGGTTAGCGAGGCGCAGTCGTGAAATGCACTATTACCTATTGTGGTGGCTTTAGGTAGCGATATGCTTGCTATATTGGCCTCTCTGAAAGCCCAGTCTCCAATCTCTATAACCTGTGGTAGGGTTAGTTTAGCGTGCGGCGAGAAACTTTTATAGAATGCGCCGTATCCAAGTTTTTCTACTTTGGGCAGCTTAACTTCTTTAAGTGATGTGCACCCACGGAAAGTGTGGTAACCAATTTCGGTTGCTGCTGGTAGGTTCACGGTCTCCAAAGCACTACAGTTGTTGAACGAGCCTTTTAGTTTGACGGCTTGCGGCATGTTCACTGTGGTGAGCGAGGTGCAGCCCCAAAACACATCGCTGCCTACCTCCTGCACTTTGGATATGCTCACCGTTTTGAGCGAGGC
>JAFWUG010000090.1 GCA_017524185.1 Bacteroidales bacterium | reverse complement strand
GATCTGGCTCCGCACGATGTGGCGGTTCGTGTTTGGTCGGGACGCTACACAATCGACCATGTTAAAACGCCCAAGGGCAAGGCTTTTAGGCTTGTCAATTTGCCTTTCTATTATGTGGGCCAACTTGCGAAGGTGTTAGAGACGTTGTAAATCAACGTTCTATCGGCTTTTTGTTTTTGCCGTCAGAATGATACAAAAATTGGCAAAAGTTGCCATCAAAACGATACAATAGTTGCCTTGTTTTGGTGTCAAAATAATACAAAAAAATAGTCTATATTGCTATCAGAATATTACAAGATAGATTTTAACTAATTCTTTTATAGCGATTTAGTTTGTTTGGTTGTAGTTGTTTATGGCATCAATAAGTAGTGCGTTTAGTGTGTTGTTGCTGATTGGTGCAATGCGTTTGGCGTTAGCGCATCGAGGGTGGCGTTGGGTAGTTCTTGCTGCGCTATGCTTTGCAGAATGCCGAGTTGGTTGAGGTGTTGCGCTATGTATTCCTGTTCGGTTTGTCCAGGGGTGGGAATCATCAGGCCCACCACGCCCAGTGTTAGCATATCCATTATGCTGCTATATCCGCCACGGAATAGGAGGTAGCGGGCGTGTAGCACAGCCGCTGCAAAGGCAGTGTCGGGCAGATGCCCCACGTGGCGTATTGTTCCATCGCCTTGTATGTTGCAGCCTGCAGCAGGATTGCCCGCCACAATTAGGCAGCGTAGGTTGTGCCGTTGGGCGAGTGTGCAAGCCGCGTCAATGAGCAGTTGCCTATGCGGCGGTGGTCCCGAGGCTATTACTAGTAGCTCAAAATCGTAGTCCACGGGCGGCAGTCGCTGTAGGTCGATCAGCGCAAAGCGCGACAGTGTGCCAATGTGGCGTATGGTTCGCAGCCCGTTGTGAGCCGAGAGCCGTCCAGCCAGTGGAGTTTCGGCGTTGTCGGGTACCCATACCGCGCTAAAGTGCCGCATCCAGCGGCGCAGCAAGGGGGAAGTGAATCGTTCGGCCCAGGCAAATGGTTGTGGCGGAATCACCCGTAATTGGTGGGCTATCAGCACGCAGGGGCAATGTTTGCTCCATAGGCCGTAGCGGTTGTCGGATAGCACTAAATCGATGCCCATGGAGCGTATGATGCGCTGTAGGCGTAGGTGTTCCAGCCAGTTATGTAGCGGTAGGCGAAGCGCAAGCCATAGCATGGGGAGCAGTTGGCTGCGTCTTGCGCTGTAGCGTACGCTGTACGATGGTAGGTGTATGGTTTCTATCTGGCCAAAACGGTTGTGCAGCAGTTGTAGCGATGCTCCGTCGCCCGCAAGCACCACTCTATGCCCCATGTTGAGCAGGTGCGCTATGAGCGGTATGCAGCGCGAGGCATGTCCTAAGCCCCAATTGAGTGGTGCTACAAGTATGGTTTTCAATGCTTTGCGCTGCAATGTTTATCCCGAAACCTGTACATCGAATCCGAGCGCTCGGGCTTTGTTGGCAATGGTTTCTAATTCGTCGATGGTTATTTTGCGCAGTTCTTCCACGGGGGTGTCGCGTGCAATGGTATAGACCATAACCTGCTGTGGTTGTATGCGTTTCAGAGCGTCAATCCATGCTTGTACCTCTTGGTGGGTGGTGTTGTCGATGGTTTGCCCATTCACATTGCCCCGCAAAAATATGGTTTGTACAATCAGTTGCCCATCGAATAGGCATAGATTGTCGATTAGTTCTTCCACTGTGTGGCGCATGAGTGGCTGGTCGAGCTGACGCATGGTGCTTTCCACCGCTGAGTCGAGCTTTAGTATGTTTTGGTCCACGCGTTTGAGAGCCTCGCGCACCTCGGGTCTAAAAATCATTGTGGCGTTGGAAAGTACTGCTACGCGGGCGTTTGGGAAGTGTGCTGTGCGCAACTCGAGCGTATCGTCAATTATGTTGGCAAAATCGGGGTGTATGGTGGGTTCGCCGTTACCCGCAAAGGTTATTACATCGAGCGGTTCGTTGGCTTGACGCATGGCCTGTAACTTTTGTTCCAGAGCTTGGCGCACCTGTTCGCGTTTGGGAAATCGGCTCACATTCATGGAGGCTGTCCAGCCACATTCGCAATAGATGCAGTTGAACGAGCATATTTTGCTGTCGGCGGGGGGCAGGTTCACGCCCAGCGATACGCCCAAGCGTCGGCTTTGCACGGGGCCAAAAATTATGCTGTCGAATAGAAATGTGCTCATTCTGAGTGTGTTGTGGTTGCGTGGCCGCAGTTGTTTTTGTGCCTATAGCGAGGCGTAGAAATCGTTGCCCTTGTTGTCAACAATGATGAATGCTGGAAAGTTTTCAACCTCAATGCGATAGATTGCTTCCATGCCCAATTCGGCATAGTCCACCAGTTCAACGCGTTTTATGCTGTCTTGAGCCAATATGGCAGCTGCACCGCCTATGCTGCCAAGGTAGAATCCGCCGTGTTGCTTGCAACTTTGGGTTACCTGTGGGCTGCGGTTGCCTTTGGCAATGGTTATTAGACAAGCTCCATGTTGTTGAAATTCGGGCAGATATGCATCCATGCGTCCTGCTGTGGTGGGTCCAAACGAGCCTGATGCCATGCCAGCAGGTGTTTTGGCCGGACCAGCGTAGTAGATGGGATGCTGTTTGAAGTAGTCGGGGAGGGGTTGGCCAGCGTCGAGGGCGGCTTTTAGCCGTGCGTGAGCCATGTCGCGTGCCACCACAATGGTGCCGTTTAGAGATAGGTGTGTGCCAACGGGGTGGTTGCTCAGTTGTGCCAGCACCTGTTGTATGGGTTGGTTCAGGTTGACCGATACAGGGGGGGAGGCGCTGTCGATGGGGGGCAGATGCTGTGCGGGATTCGCCTCAAGCTCTTCGAGCCAAAGCCCTTGGCGGTCGATGCGGGCGCGGATGTTGCGGTCGGCCACGCACGATACGGCTAGTCCAACCGGACACGATGCGCCATGGCGGGGGAGCCTAATCACGCGTACATCGAGCGCAAAGTACGCACCGCCAAACTGCGCTCCGTAGCTCATGTTGCGTGTGGACTGCAGCAGGTGTTGCTCCAGTTCGGTGTCGCGGAATGGTTCGCCGTTTGGCTGCGCCTGCGTGGGTAGCCCATCGAGTGCCTTGGCCGATGCCAATTTCACGGTTTTTAGAGTGTCTTCGGCCGATGTGCCGCCCACCACAATGGCTATATGATAGGGCGGACAGGCCGATGTGCCCAGGGCGCGTATCTTGTCGGCCAGGAATGTTTTCAGACGAGTGGGGGAGAGTAGTGCTTTGGTTTCCTGAAAAAGCGCGGTTTTGTTGGCCGAGCCGCCTCCCTTGGCCATGAATAGGAATTCGTAGGCATCGCCCTGCGAGCTGTGTATGTCTATTTGGGCGGGCAGGTTGTTGCCCGAGTTGCACTCCTCGCACATCGATAGCGGTATCACCTGCGAGTAGCGCAGGTTGTTGTTGACGTAGGCGCGGCGTATGCCCTCGGTAAGGGCGGCGTGGTCGTCGGCGTTGGTTAGCACCCGTTCGCCCTTAATTGCTACCACGGTGGCCGTGCCAGTATCTTGACACATAGGCAATTGCCCCTTGGCTGCAATACAGGCATTGCGTAGCAGTGTGTGCGCCACAAAGCGGTCGTTGGGGCTAGCATTTGCGGCCTGTGCCACCTCGGCCAGTTGCGAAAGGTGCGCTGGGCGTAGTTTGAACGACACTTCGCGCATGGCCTCTTCGGCCAATAGGGTTAGGGCGTTGGGCGATACGCGTAACAGTTCTAGGCCATCGGTCTGTATGGTCGATACGTGTTCGCTCGATACCAAGCGGTAGCGCACCGTGTTGGGTGCATCTTTAAAATGCAGCATATTAGCGCTTTAGCATAAATATTTGGGTAACAAATACGCGCCCATCTTGCGATTGTATCACGCCTATGCCCGTGAGGTTGTAGCTGCCCTCGATGGTGGCGCGTTGGTGGGTGCTGTGCATCCAGGTGTTGTAAACGGATTCGGGTGTATCGAAGTGATACGATATGAGCTCGGCCATTTCGCGTCCACCCATTTTATAGACCAACTCTTTCACCGAACTGCCGAAGCTGGGCGGTCCCAGCGGTACTTTGCCGCTCACCATAAGCTCGGTGTATTTTTTTGCCTCGGTGCGTATTTGCTCGTTGGGCGTGAGCTGAGTTAGGCCGAACTCCTTGCGGTGGTCGTTGATGAGCTTGAGCAGTTTTTGCTCAAACTCTTCGGGCACAATTTTGGGACGCTCGGGGCTGTTCACCATAATCATGGTTACGTAGAAACCGCCCTTTCTGTCGGCTGCAACGCCTATGCCCGTTGCGTTGTAGGTTTTGTTCTCTATGTTTTCCTTATAGGTGTCGTTCTTAATCCAGTTTTCCACAATTTTGTAGGCCGAATTAGGGCCATACGCCACATTCTCGGAGCCTTCCGACACCTTGTACTTTGCGCCAATGCGTCCAAAACGGTCGTCGAACCCCTGATGGCTGAATGGCGTTTTGCCCGTGGCCATGCGCGATGAGTGCGTTTGGGCTTCTTGTTTTATGAAGTCGTTAAGCATCAGCTTTGGAAAGCCTTTGCTCTCGCGGTAGATATTCACGAGTTCAAGAATTTCGGCCTCCAATTTGGCCGTATTGCTCGGCTGGGCCATAATGGGGCTAAGAGCTATGAGCATCAAGCCTAATAAGATGGTCAAATTCTTGGTTTTCATGGCGTTATGTGTGTTTGTTTGTGGTCGTTTTGAGGGGCTTATTGTGGAAAACATCAGCAAAAAGCAGACCTAAAAGCCAAATTTGTGTGTAAAGTTACTCTTTTTGCAAGATGTTTTTGCAATTTTGTGGCAAATTTAGGCATTACAATAATCGGTCGAACGCGTTTGGAGCCCCAAATAAGTCCATATAAAACGCTGATTTTCTTATCTGTAGTACTTATTGTATTACTCATTCCGTAGTTTTTTGTTCCAAACGATTGGCAGGGATGGCCGCGCTACCCTTCTTTTTCGCGTGTTGAGGAGCTTTTGAGCTTATCTTCGCCTGTAGTTGTAGTGCCCGATACCATCGCAACACCCGATACCATGCTGTTGGCCGATGTGCCTGTTGTTAAGGATAGTGTTGTCCGTCATGCAGATAGCGTTTCGGCGAAACCCGATAGTTTGGTTGATACGCGCCCCATTGCGCCTGCTGCTTCGGTGAGCGTTCCTATTGAGTTTTTTGGCAACACACATGCCCTCGATGCGTTTTGGGGTGCGTTGGCGCGTGGCGAGCATCGCTCGCGTCCTGTTGGGGTGCTGCATTATGCCGATTCGCAGGCCGAGAACGATTTGATTTCTAGTACTATACGTGATATGTTGCAGTCGCGTTTTGGTGGTGTGGGCATTGGGTTGGTGCATCCGGGCAATCGCACCCCGAATCTGATAGGGCAGCGGTGTTCGCAGGGATGGCGTTTTCACTCGGTGCATGGTGGCTCGTCGAACTCGCGTTACTATGGCATTTTCGGTGGGTTGTCGGAGTTGCAAGGGGCTACCGACAGCGATGGCGAGTGGGTACGATTTGTGGGGCGCGAGGTGAATCGTCGTGGGGCTAAATATAACAGGTTGAGGCTATTGCTTGGTCATAATGTGCAGCCTTACTGGGTGCGCTGCTCCATCGATGGCGATGTGGTCGATTCGGTGCTGGTTGAACCAGGTAAAGCGTTAAATGCCATTACTTTGGGCGCAAAATCGGGGCATGGGCGTGTGGAGGTCAATCTGCAGGGCGATGGGCCAATGCACGCCTACGGCCTGCTACAGGAGTCGTCGGCGGGCATATACGTTCACAATATCCCTGTTAGGGGCAGCTCGGGCACTTTTTTTGGTCAGTTCGACGAGGGGGTGGCGAGCGCTGCCATGTCGGCCATTAATGTACGTCTAATCATTGTACAATATGGCATTAACGCCGTTCCATCGTCCATAACCAACTATAAGTTCTACGAAAACAGCATGGCATCGCAGCTGCGTGCGCTCAAGCGTATGCGTCCCGAGGCGTCGATAGTGCTGGTGGGTGTTTCGGATATGTCGCAGAAAACGCCCAGCGGCTATGCGTCGCATCCAAACGTTGCGCGTGTTAGGGCGGCGCAGCGGCGAGCAGCGCAGCTGGCTGGTGTGGCCTTTTGGGATTGCTATAGTGCTATGGGCGGAGATAACTCCATGAGTACGTGGGCTTTATCTAGTCCACCTTTGGGGCAGAAAGACTTCACGCATTTCACATCTCGTGGTGCTCGTCTGATTGCTCAGCGACTCACCAATGCGCTGCTCAGCACCAAGCCGGCCAATGTTTCAAAATAGATTCGATTGAGTATGACTAAAACCCCAAGAAATAGGATTATTGCGTTGCTTGCGTTGCTGTTTCTTACGTTTGGCGGAGTTTGTGCAATGTGTTGGTTGGGATGTTCGATTTTTTCGGCAGACGTAGAGCCGCTGCAACAGCCAGCCGATACGCTGTGCCAATGGGAGAACAACGCTATCGAAAAGCACGGTGTAAAGCCTATAATTCCGATGTCTCGGGATGGACAGCCCTTGCGGATTTTGCATCTAGGCGATTCACATCTGCAGGCTGGTATTCTTAGCGGTAAGTTACGTTCGTTGCTCTCGGCCTGGAGCGGCGAGGAGGCTTTGTCGGAGGGCTATGTGTTTCCGTACACCATAATGAAATCGAATAATCCGAGTACATACGCCTTTGAAACCGATGCGCAGTGGACATTCGATAAGGTAACGCGTTCGCCCGCCCTGATTGACGCAGGACTGGCGGGAACTTGTGTCACCACCACCGAGCCTAATTCGTCGCTAACGGTTTCTATAACAAACTATGCCACAGACAATAACGCCTTTGATAGGCTCACTATATTAGTGCCGCCAGGCGAGAACTTTTTTGAGCCAACCATAGCCGACACGTTTTTGCTACGCGCCGAGCGGCATGGGCAGGGATGGACTTTCACGCTGCGTCAGCCTGTACGCAGGGTTACCATTACGCTGCTGCAAAATAGCCCCGAGCAGACATGTTTCACGCTTAACGGCATTTTGCTTGAGCATTCGGCTTCGCGGCTGGTGTATAGCGCGGCGGGGCTCAACGGCGCGTCGTGCCGCACGTTGCTCCGTTCACGCCATCTGATGGCGCAAGTGGCTGCCCTACAGCCACATTTGTTGATTGTGTCGTTGGGAACCAACGATGCATTCACCGATACGTTCACCCCCGATGCTTTTCGCGATAACCTCAATGCGCTGCTCGGTGGCCTACGTCGTGCTGCGCCCAATTGCCAGCTGCTGCTTGCACTAGCGGGCGACCATTTCTGGCAGCAGGAGCGCAGTAACCCCAACGTGGAGTTGGTGAATGCGGCTTTGCTCGACTATGCTGAGCAGAACGGTTGCCTTACGTGGGATTTTTACGCGCTGATGGGTGGTGCGGGAGCCATGCACCAGTGGGTAGAGCAGGGCTTGGCTGCCCCCGACCTAATTCACCTGTCGCCCAGCGGCTACCGTTTGCAGGCTCAGATGCTGTATTGCGCCCTTACCCAAACATTGCTACAACCTAATAACTGATAGCCCTACAGCCGTGGAATTTTTTCGATACACTGACACCAACCCACTGATATTTACCAACATATCGTTTTGGCTCTTTTTTGCCGTGTTGTTGGTGGGCTATTCGTTGGTGTATAAACGGCAAACGGCTCGTAGCGTTTACTTGCTCATTTTCAGCCTTTTTTTCTATTACAAAACCAGCGGGCCTTTCTGTATTTTGCTGCTGTTCAGCATTGCGGCAGGATATGCCATAACCCTACAGATTCCTCGATGCCGCTCACAACGTGGCAAAAAGTGGTTGCTTGCGGTCAATGTGAGCCTATGTTTGCTGCTGCTGTCGTATTTCAAATACACCTATTTGGTGGTTGATGCGCTGAATGCCATTTTGGGAGCAAATATTCAGGTAACCAATTATTTGGCTTTGTTTGCCAATATGCTTGGTGGGCATTTCGATGCATCGCAGATATTGCTGCCTGTGGGCATATCGTTCTACCTTTTCCAATCAATCAGCTACACGGTCGATGTGTATAGGCAAAAACTTGCGCCAACGCGCAATTTTGTCGATTTTGCCCTCTACGTATCGTTTTTTCCGCAGTTGGTGGCAGGACCAATAGTTAGGGCGGCGGAGTTTATGCCGCAAACCACCAGCGATTACCATCTCACCCGTCGCGAATTTGGCCATGCTATATTTCTGATACTCACTGGATTGTTGAAGAAAATGGTCGTTTCAGACTATATCTCTATCAACATGGTTGACAGGGTGTTCGACAACCCTTTGCTGCATAGTGGATTGGAGAATTTGTTGGCCATCTACGGCTATGCGCTACAGATTTATTGCGATTTTTCGGGCTACACCGATATTGCCATCGGCCTGGCATTGCTGCTGGGTTTTCGTCTGTGCACCAACTTCAATTCGCCATACAAAGCGATGAGCATCAGCGATTTTTGGCGCAGGTGGCATATTTCGCTATCGTCGTGGTTGCGCGACTACCTTTATATACCCCTCGGTGGAAATAGGCATGGTCGCATCCGAACAGTTGTTGATTTAATGATAACCATGCTTTTAGGTGGCCTATGGCATGGTGCTAATCTGCGTTTCATTTTGTGGGGGGGGATTCATGGCATGGCTTTGGTTGCGCACAAGGGTTTGGCTAAAAGTCGTTGGGCTACAGTTATGTCTGGTCCATGGGGACGTAGGTTGGGCGTGGTGCTAACCTTCCACCTTGTATGCTTTGCTTGGATATTCTTTCGTGCCGATAGCATTACGTCTGCAGGGCTTATGCTGGAGCAGATTGCAACGCATTTTGGGGGTGCATCCATCCCCGATATTGTGCAGGCGCATCTGCCCGTGCTGGCTATCATGCTGTGCGGCTACGTGGCGCACTGGCTGCCAAACAGTCTTCAGGAAACCATTAGGGGGCGATTTATCGACACCCCAGTGGTGCTGAAACTGCTAATAGTGCTGCTTGCTGTGTTACTGATTGTGCAAACCAGCACCATGGGGCTTCAACCCTTTATATACTTCAAGTTCTAGATTTGGGCTTATATGCTCAGATCCAGACCATTGAAATGCCTATCTCCGCGTATCACACCCTCAATCACCTGTGGGAAATAGCGATGCTCAAGGTCGTGGATGCGCTCGGCCAGCGTGTCGGGCGTGTCGGTGGCAAGCACGGGACAGGTGGCTTGGAAAATTACATCGCCCGTATCGTAAACTCCATTTACATAGTGAATTGTAATGCCGCTTTGCGTTTCGCCATTGGCCAGCACGGCCTCGTGTACGTGATGCCCGAACATGCCCTTTCCACCGTAGTTTGGAAGCAGTGCGGGGTGTATGTTCACCATGCGCCCCGTAAAAGCCTCAACCATGGCGGGCGGGACAAGTTTCAAGAATCCAGCCAGCACCACAAAATCTACGTTGCGGCGCAGCAGTTGTTCTTGCAGTTCGCCGCTGCGAAAAGCGGTCATGGAGAATGCTAAAGCTTCAATACCAGCGTTTTGCGCCCTAGTAAGCGCGTAAGCACTTGTATTTTCGGATGCTACAAACACTACTCGAGCCACATCGCTATCGGAAAAATGCTCTATGATGCGCTGCGCGTTGGTCCCTGAACCCGAGGCGAGAATTGCTATATTGCTCATTTTTTGTGTGTTACGCATATCAACTGAACTTTTGTTCAAAAAAAAACGGTTTTCGGTGTCAAAATTAAAAACAAATGCAGTACTTTTGACGCCGATTTTTCTGTAATGCGTCATTATGGAAAAATTTTTTTCGACAGAGAACATGAATCATTAACTAAATCAAGCGATTATGTCAGACATTGCAGCAAAAGTGAAGTCAATAATTGTTGACAAACTTGGAGTTGACGAGAACGAAGTAACCCCCGAGGCCAGCTTCACCAACGACCTGGGTGCCGATTCTTTGGACACCGTAGAGCTCATCATGGAGTTCGAGAAGGAGTTCAACATCCAGATTCCTGACGATGAGGCCGAGAAAATTGGCACTGTAAAGGACGCTATTGCTTACATCGAGGGACACAGCAAGTAGTTCTTCTCATCCTCCACATCTCAAATCAACCCCAGCAGCAACAGGATTCCCATTAAGAATTATGGCAACGAGGCGCGTAGTAGTAACCGGGATAGGTTCCGTAACCCCTATAGGTAACAGCATCAAAGAATACTGGGACAGCCTTTTAGCAGGTGTTAGCGGTGCGGCACCCATCACCAACTTCGATGCATCTAAATTCAAAACGAGGTTCGCCTGCGAGGTTAAAAACTTCGACCCAACCAAGTACTTCGACCGCAAAGAGGTTAAGAAACTCGACCTCTTTTCGCAATATGCCATGGCAGCCACTGCCGAGGCTATGGAAGACTCAGGATTGAATGTCGATAGCATTGACCTTGATGCCGCTGGCGTTATTTGGGCCTCTGGAATTGGAGGACTTAGGACTATCACGGAGGAAATACGGGGCTATGTCGAGGGACAATACACCCCTCGGTATAGCCCCTTTTTCATCCCTAAGATGATAGCCGACATCGCTGCGGGACATATATCTATAAAGTATGGTTTCCGCGGTCCCAACTATGCCACCGTATCGGCCTGCGCCTCGTCAACCCATGCCATAATTTGTGCCATGGACACCATTAGGCTCGGACGCGCCGATATTGTTATCACCGGTGGCTCTGAGGCCTCGGCCACCGAGGCCAGCGTGGGCGGCTTCAACTCAATGCAAGCCCTGTCCACCAACAACGATGACCCCAAAACGGCTTCACGTCCGTTCGATGTATCTCGCGATGGCTTTGTGCTTGGCGAGGGTGCAGGTGCGCTCATACTCGAAGAGTACGAGCATGCAAAGGCTCGCGGTGCTAAAATCTACTGCGAGATGGCTGGTGGCGCAATGACCGCTGATGCGCACCACATCACCGCTCCCCACCCCGAAGGCCACGGAGCAGCAAAGGTGATGGCTTTGGCCGTTAAAGACGCTCAGCTCCGCCCCGAAGACATCGACTACGTGAATGCCCATGGCACATCAACCCCGCTGGGCGATTTGGCCGAGATAAAGGCAATCCAATCTGTGTTTGGCGATTGGGCCTACAAACTCAACGTGAGTTCAACCAAGAGCATGACCGGCCACCTGTTGGGTGCTACGGGCGCAATAGAGGCCATTGCCGCTATTCTTGCCATAAAGCACGGCGTTATTCCGCCCACCATCAACCTCAAAAACCCCGATCCTGCCATCGATAGCCGAATAAATCTAACTCCCAATGTTCCTCAAAAACGTGAGGTTAGGGCTGCGCTGAGCAACACGTTTGGATTTGGCGGACACAACGCATCGGTGGTTGTTAAGAAGTTGGGCTAATTGCCTCTGTTTAGGTTTATTTTCGGTAAACGCAAGCGCTCCGCTCCCCTCAACGATGAGGAGCGCAGGTTGAGTCAGCACCTCACCGATGTGTTTGGTATAGTTCCCAACAACATTGGATTATACCAACAGGCATTGGTGCATCGCTCTGCGCTGGCTGCCAACAGCCATTTGCAGCACAACGAACGCCTTGAGTTTCTGGGCGATTCTGTGATTGATTTGGTGGTGGCGCACCATCTCTATATCTGTTTCCCAAATCGCGACGAGGGGCAGCTCACCAAATTACGTTCGAGCATTGTGAGCCGTACGAGCCTCAACACCATGGCTGTTAGCCTGGGTATCGACGGATTGTTGCGCACCTATAATCTGGGGAGCCAATCGCATCTAAATATCTATGGCAATGCCTTAGAGGCCATGGTGGGAGCTATTTACCTCGACCACGGATTCGAGGCTGCCCGCAAGGTGATTGTTGAGGTGCTGCTCGAACGCCATATCGACATCGAAAACATTGAGACGCAGGCTACTGATAGCAAGAGTATGCTTATTGAGCTGTGTCAGAAAAAACGGCTGCCGTTCGAGTTTGTAACCACGCCCAAAACGCAGCAGCGCAATTCGTTGTTCGTGTCGGTGCTACACATAAATCACCGCATGGTGGCCGAGGGCAGCGGTGCGTCGAAGAAAGAGGCCGAGCAGCAGGCCGCTCAGCGCGGATTGGAAAGGTTGCGGCAGCGGTGCTATGTGTAATTTTTAGCATAACTGCGCTTGCGCATCGCCTTTTTTGCATATCTTTACGACCGCCAACCCTAGGCGCATCGGATTTATGGGAACCACCAAAAAACTCTCCATGCCATCGGTGGCTGCAACACCGTTCGAACTGATTGCTATTTCTACCATGCTGTCGCCCAGTCGTTTATTGCTGCTTTTGCAGCACGATTTGGGCTGGACACTGGTGCGGCACGCCGAAGCCGAGCATGTGCTTAACAGGTTGGTTTTTGCCGATGGCACTACGCTACGCCCAGGTGTTATTGCTCTGATGCCCAATAGAATGGATGGTGGTTCGCTTTTGGTTCCGCAGTTGCCCACGGTTGACTATCTGCTCGAACTAAGCGGTTTTGTGCCAGCTGATTGCGCGAATAAAGCACTCGTAACACTGCAGAGAATCACCGACGTGCAAGCTGCAATCAGGGTACAGCCAAGTAGCATCAAACGTAATGCCCCATTTTGGCCAGTATAGAGGAATTAAACATAGCTTTTTGCCTTTCATTATATGAAAAGTCGCCTGCTCTGGATATTGCCGCTCACCATTGTGATCACCTCAACGGGTCTTATATTGGTGCAAACCCGTTGGCTCAACATCGCAATGGACACCAAGCGTGAGCAGTTTGAGCAAACTGCTGTGCTGGCTCTTGAGCGTGTTGTGCATCGCATCGACGACTTAGAAACAGTGGTGCGTGTGATTGAGGAGCAGTCGCCCTACAGTTCCTCGCTCCGTAAGCAGGACATACACCAAACATTCAAGCAGGGAATAATCGACCAAACGCGCAGCGGATTTCGCAGCAAGTTGGTGAGCCAGGAGATGTTTACCATCAGTTCGGTCGATTCGGTTCACTTGCCCAGTCTTACCCATCGACTTTTCGATACGCTTAGCCTGAGCCGTTTGCCCGCACAGCTCAACTATCGAAGTGATGGAGGAAGCCAAATTAGCCTGAAATTCAACGATATGCGCCACGATATGCAAACCGTGTTTGTGGAGAATGTGGTGGATAGGCACATACGCATCGATTTGCCCTTTGAGCAACGCCTCTTGCAGGCCGAACTCGATTCCATTATCAACGAGGAATTCGCCCGTAAGGGCATTACGGCGCACTATGAGTACTGCGTTGTATCAGCCCGCGACAGCATGGTCTATCGAAGCGAGCACTACAGCCGCGACTACAAAGGGGTGAAGTATAGTAACGTGTTGTTTCCCAACGACTTTATGTCGCAGCGCTATTTCTTGCATCTCTATTTTCCGCACTCAAAGCACTACTTGGTGCGTTCGTTGGGGCTGATTGTGGGTATATCCATATTCTTTGTAATCCTTATAATATCGGTGTTTACGGCCACCGTTATCATCATATATAGGCAAAAACGGCTGTCTGACATGAAGGCCGATTTTGTGAGCAATATGACCCACGAGCTCAAGACGCCTATAGCCACCATATCGTTGGCGGCGCAGCTGCTCAACAACCCCGACGTACCAGCCGAGCGCAAGAACTACACCCAGCTGGGCAACATCATTGCCGACGAGAGCAAACGCCTAGGCCTACAGGTGGAGAAGGTGCTACAGATGTCGATTTTTGAGCGTGGCAACATGAATCTGAAATTCAAGGAGATAGATTTGCATAGCATAATCAGCAAGGTTGCCATGCACGTGAATCTACAGGTGCAGGCACGGCATGGCGCGTTGGTGCTTGAACTCAATGCCACCGACCACCATCTCACTGCCGATGAGGTGCATATCACAAATGTGGTGAACAACCTGCTCGATAACGCATTGAAATACAGCCCATCAGTCCCAATGATAACCATCACCACGAGCAGCAGCCGCACGGGCATACAGTTCGCCGTGGCCGATCAGGGATTGGGCATAAGCAGCGAGCATCAGAAAAAAATATTCGAACAATTTTACCGCGTTCCAACAGGTAACGTACACAACGTAAAAGGCTTTGGGCTTGGGCTTAGCTATGTTCAGAAAATAGTCGAAGCCCACGACGGAAAAATTTGGGTGGAGAGTGAACTGAACAATGGTAGCACTTTTTTCGTATATTTACCGTTTGATACTCCAATGTTAGAGAAACCAAAAAATACTCCCCAAAATGAGTAACGAAGCGATAAAAGTAAATGTACTATTGGCTGAAGACGACGATAATCTGGGTTTGCTGCTCAGGGAATACTTGCAGTCGAAGAACTTCAACACCGATCTTTACCGCGATGGAGCTGCAGCCCTCGAAGGCTTTGGCTCCAAGAAGTATGACATCTGCATCCTCGACGTGATGATGCCTATAAAAGACGGCTTCTCGTTGGCCAAGGATATTAAGCAGAAAAGTCCGTTTACTCCAATCATGTTCCTCACCGCCAAATCGATGAAAGACGATGTGTTAGAGGGATTTACGGTTGGTGCCGACGACTATATAATCAAACCATTCAACGTGGAGGAACTGGTTATGCGTATTGAGGCCATCCTCAGGCGCACCCGCAAGCATATAGAGCTAAACCAGCCCGCCGAGATAAACATCGGACGCTATCTGTTTAATCATGTGAAGCAAACCCTCGAATTGGGCGGCCATGTGCGCAAACTCACCTCGAAAGAGAGCGAGTTATTACGTTTTCTCTGCCTCAACAAGAACTCATTGCTCGACCGTAACGTAGCATTAAGTACTATTTGGACAGGCGAAAACTACTTTAATGCCCGTAGCATGGATGTTTACATCACCAAATTGCGTAAATACCTAAAAGATGACCCCGGCGTAGAGATTATCAACGTGCGCGGAAAGGGTTTCAAACTGCTCTACTAGGCATATCAGTCTCAACACCTCCCATCAAAACCTCATCAGCACCAAAAACCATGAACTCCCTTAAAATAGATGCCACCCACGAAACACCCAAAATCTACCTCGACAAAGAGAACGCCATATTCGAAATGGTTGGCAATTCGTTGCCCGAAGACGTAACCGAGTTCTACACGCCTATCCTAAACTGGCTCGACCAGTATGTGGAAGACCCCAACGACGAAACCACCGTTACCATGTTCTTTGAGTACTACAATACCTCATCGTCGAAAATGATTTTTAAGATAATGGAACGTTTCCGTGAAATTTATCGTAAAGGACTTAATGTAAAGATACTTTGGCACTATCGAGAGGACGACGAGGACATGGTAGAGGCCGGAGAGGACTATGAGAAGAATCTGAAAATACCATTTGAGTTCATACCTGTGCAGCAATAAACCAAAACCGCAGACTATGTTTACGCCAACAAAATACTACAGCCTTAGCAAACGGCGCGTTAAAGACACAGCCACATTTGAGAAAGAGCTGGCCGAGATTGAGCAGCAGTATTCAAACTTTGTTAATTTTGAGCAAAGCCCTATTGCGGTGAGGCTCAACGAACTCAATCAGTGGTACGATGCCAAAGAACCCGTTCGTATCAAGCGTGAGCTGGCTGCTCTAACCTACAAAGGATCCGAGGAAGCCCAGTTTGAGGCCGAGTATCTGAAAATGGCTAAAAGTAGCGATATGCGCGACTATCTGAAGATAGCCCAAACCGACATCCCCGCATTCTTGGAGAAAATGCGCACATCAGGCAAACTCGAAACTGCCGACAAGGGCGATGCCGATGTAAAGCGCTACAACAAACTACAGACCGACAAGGCTGTACAGCACTATCTGAGCCTGGCTGGAACCGAAACGCTTAAACGTTTCGAAGAACTCAAGGCAAAGGTGGAATCGCCCGAATTTATTGAGCGCAAGAAATATCTGCAAAGCAGCAATAAGTTTAAGCAGTCGGAGGCATACGCCATGCTTGCCGAACGCAAACGCCTAAAGAAAGCCCCCGAACTCAAATGGTATCGTAAGATGCTTAAAAAGAAGCGTTTCGATTTCATGAACGGTTGGACTATTACGTTCGAGGACAACTTCAATACGCCTAAGCTTGACGAGCAGAAATGGCTCGACCGCCTTTTTTGGGGCGATAAGCTTATGGGACAATCGTATTCGCCCGGCGACAGCTTGCAGAACTACACCGGTGGCAACATCGAAGCCAATGGACAAACGCTCAAGATACACACCCGCAAAGAGGCCTCGCAGGGCTTGGCTTGGGATGCCAAATATGGCTTTGTGCAGCGCAGTTTTGCCTACACCTCTGGAACTATAAACACGGGCAAATCGCACAAACAGAGCAGCGGTCGCATCGAAGCCAAGGTGCGCCTAACCTGCGCCCCTGGCGTGTACCACTCCATGTATTTGCTCGGCGACAAGATGCTACCCCAAATAGATGTGTTCCACAAACTCGACACCGACACCACGTCGGTTGAGTGCGGGATGATGCTTCCGAAAGGTAACAAAATCGACAAAAGGCTGAAACGAGCCAAGGGTCTGAATTTGGGTACTCCCTATATATTCACCATAGAATGGGATAGCCGCAAGATATACTGGGCCATAAACGGCTCCATTGTTAAAACCGAAAAGAATACCCTGCCCAACACTCCGCTATATCTCAATTTTGCCTCAGGTGTATATGGCGACAATGCAACATCGGCCGCCATGGAGATTGAGTGGGTAAAATGCTGGGAGAAAAAGTAAGGGAAATGGGCCATAGGCCATCCACCTCATCAACCAACCCCACCCAAAGGAGCAAAAGAGTGAAAAGATGTGGAATGCAATGATAAGATTAACAGTTGTTTAGTTGAAAAAATCGACAAAAATTCCATTTTGATGCACCTTTGGATTGATATTTGCGTAAATTACTTTTGAAACTTAACCCTTAAATTTTTCAGTATTATGAAAGTGAGAAACACCATTTCTATCATTACCTGCGCAGCTGTGCTGCTATCGGGTTGCGCTTCGATGTCTAAAACTGGCAAAGGTGCCCTTATTGGTGCTGGTGCTGGTGCCGCTGTAGGTGCTGGCGTTGGTGCTCTTGTGGGCAAAGATGCTAAGAGTGCTGCTATCGGTGCTGCTATTGGTGGTACTGTTGGTGCAGGTGCAGGTGCTCTGATTGGCAAGAGGATGGACAAGAAGGCTAAAGAGCTTGCAGCCCTTGAGAACGCAGCCGTTGAGACTGTTACCGATAACAACGGTCTTGCTGCTATTAAGGTAACCTTCGCTAGTGGTATCTTGTTCCCCAAGAACGGCACCGCTTTGTCTGACGCTTCGAAGTCGGAGCTGAAGAAGTTCGCTACCGCTATGAAGGATATGAGCGACACCGACATCACCATCTACGGCCACACCGATAACACTGGTACTGCGTCGGTTAACGAGAAGATCTCGGCTCAGCGCGCAGAGGCTGTTGCTGCTTATCTGAAGAGCTGTGGTATTGCTAATGATCGCATGGCCACCGAGGGCAAGTCGTTCAACATGCCTGTTGCCGACAACTCGACTGAGAGTGGGCGCGCTGCAAACCGTCGTGTTGAGATCTACATCTCGGCTGATGAGAATATGATTAAGGCTGCTGAGAACGGCACCCTATAGTCGTAGCGGCTCATAGAAAGCCAAAATTTTGCCCCAGAGAGCAATCTCTGGGGCTTTTTTTGTGCGTTGCTTGTATCTAATTGCAGCTTGTATTCGGCAAAATATACTAATTTTGAGCGGCTAAACATCCCACTCCACAATGAAAATTGGTGCATTAGACCTCGGTTCGCGGCCGTTGCTGCTTGCCCCTATGGAGGACGTTACGGATCCCTCATTTAGGGCGATGTGCAAGCATTTCGGTGCCGATATGATGTACACCGAGTTTGTGAATGCCGATGGACTTATACGCAACGCGGGTTCAAGTGTGCAGAAATTGTGCATTGGTGAGGCCGAACGCCCCATTGGGATACAGATTTATGGGCATATCATTGAGAGCATGGTGGAAGCGGCTCGTATGGCCGATGCGGCCAACCCCGATGTGATTGATATTAACTTTGGATGTCCAGTGAAAAAGATAGCTGGTCGGGGGGCTGGGTCGGGTATGCTGCGCGATGTTCCAAAGATGGTTGAAATGACTCGTCAGATTGTGCGGGTGGTGAAAAGACCCGTTACCGTGAAGACCCGTTTGGGCTGGGATTCGGACAGTTTAAATATAGTGGAGGTGGCCGAACGCCTACAGGATGTTGGCATACAGGCTTTGACTATACATGGGCGCACGCGGGCGCAGATGTACACAGGCAAAGCCGATTGGACTTTGATTGGCGAGGTGCGTAATAATCCGCGTATGCGGATACCCATTGTGGGGAATGGCGATGTGGATTCGCCCGAAGTTGCCGCTGAGCGTTTTGCCCGCTATGGTGTTGATGGCATTATGATTGGACGTGCTAGTTATGGACGTCCTTACATATTTGCCGAGATAAAGCATTATTTACAGCATGGCGAAAAAATGCCGCCTTTGAGCGTGGTGCAGAAGGCCGAATTAGCCAAGTTGCATCTGTCTAAGTCGTTAGAGTTTAAGGGCGATAGGACTGGTATTCTGGAAATGCGTAGGCATTTGTCGTGCTATTTTAAGGGCATACCCAATTTTAAGGAGATGCGGCTTAAATTGGTAACCAGCAACGATCCTGACGAACTTTATTTTTTGTTAGATCAAGTGGCGAAAATCTATGGGCATTGCGATGTAAGCCCTGATATAAATCCTTCTCCGTGGGGAGCTGGGGGAGAGGCAGGCTGTTAGTTTTGGCAGTATATGGTTAACATTTGAGCGGCATCGGGATAGCCTAGTTGGAGTGCTTTTTTTAGGTCGGTGCAGCCATCGGCGTGGTTGCTTAGTGCGATGTGCGCAAGTCCTCGGGCGTAGTAGGCAGCGGCATTTTGGGGGTCAAGGCGTAAGGTGTGGTTGTAGTCGGCAATGGCTTTGGCGTGGTTGCTGAGGGCAGCGTGAGCGACGCCACGATTAAAGTATGCAGCTGCCATGGTGGCATCGAGCGCAATGGCGCGGTCGAAGTCGGGAATGGCGGCTTGTTGGTCGTCGGCCAAGGCCTTGGCCAGTCCGCGCCCGAAGAAAGCGTTGGAGTATTGCGCATTGAGGGCAATTGCGCTGCTAAAGGCTGTTTGAGCATCGGAGAGTCGCCCAAGGCGGAGCAGAACGCCACCGCGCTCGCTGTGCAGTTTTGCTGAGTTTGGCTCGAGTTGTAGCGCTGCATCGTAGGCTGATAGTGCGGCTGCGTGTTGATTCAGGTTTGAGTTGGCACTGCCCAGCATTTGGAGTAGTTCTGTGTCGGTGTTAAATTTGGGCAAGGCTTGTTCCAAATCGGTAATTGCACCAGCATAGTCGCCAATCTGAAACTTGAACCAGCCACGTTGGCGGTGTTGTTCGGGTGTGGGTTGGCTGTTGGTCATTATGCGGTCGTAGTCGGCGATGGCACCTTTGAAATCGTTGAGTGCAGCTAGCGATTGGGCGCGATTGGCTAGTGCAGACGCGTTGGTTGTGTCGAGGGCGATGCTCTTATTGTAATCGGCTATGGCCTCTTGGAAATTTCCTAAGGTGGCGTGTGTTAGCCCGCGCTGGTAGTAGGCCTGAGCGCAGGAGTCGCATTGTGCAATGGCGGCATCGAGGTCGGTCAGGGCCTCGTTGATTTTGCCCTGTTGGCGCATTGCTATGGCGCGGTGGAGCAAGAGTTGTGGTGATTGTAGGCCGAGGTTTGCGGCACGGTTGTAGTCGGCGATGGCCATTTCTTGTTGGCCCAAGGTTGCGAGAGATATTCCGCGCTGTAGGTAGAATTGGGGGCATTTTTCGCGCAGGTCGATGGCTTTGGTGAAGGCCAGTATGGCCTGCTGGTGTTCGCCTGTTTGTTGTTGGGCGATTCCATTCGAAAAGTGTTGTTGCGCAATTTGTGGTATGATGCGGAAATGGCCGAGCAGTGCAGTTAGAATGATTACGGCGGCGGCCAGCAGCATTGGTTTTATTTTTTTCATGCTACTACATGCTGAATTTGGTGAAAGTGTTCATTACGTTTTGAACGTAGGTTTTCGACACTGGAATTTCTACAAGGCTGGGAGCATCAAGTTCGAGGGTGAGTTCGTGCTGCTTTTTACGAAGCATTTTCACCCGTTCAAAGTTCACCATGAATGAGCGATGGCAGCGTATGGTTTCTGTTCCTTTAAAAAACTCTTCCATCCGTTTTATTGTGCTTCGGAGCGTGTATCGGAGTATCTTGTTGTTGTCTAAATAGAAGATATTCACATAGTTATCGGCCGATTCGATGTAGAGTAGGCATCCCATTTTGATGGAGAATTTTAGTCCACCTCGTTCGTCGTAGAATGGTATCATGTTACGAGAGTTGTCTGGTATAACACCTTGTTCAGCAATTGTTTGCAGCTGTTGCTGCTTTTCGACCCACGAGAAATAGAGCCAAAGCATGGCGTAGGGGAGGAGCAGTACAAGAGCAGTGTGTTTGGCGGCTGTTTTTAGCAGGTCCATGAAAAACGCATCGTCTTTCAGCACTAGTTTCTCGAACAGCGTGAAGAAAAGTGCCATGAATATTATTTCGGCCAGCACCCATAGTAGGTAGTGCCAAACGAGCAGCGGTTGTAGCCTTGCCATTTGGTACATTATTATGCGGCTGACTACCACTACAAGTACTCCAGTGAGTATTACTAGGCTTGAGTAGAATAGATATTGCCAATCGGTGATGGGTTTTTCGAGCCAGTGGCGCGATTCGAAAGGTGCGTAGATGTTTATGAAAACGAGAGCAAAGGCGGCAGTGAAGAGAATCAGCCTTATGATATTTTTTTTATTTGTCAGATAATCAGGTATTTGTTGCGATAGGTCGAGCATGGCTTTTGTTTTGAGCAATAGGTCAAAGTTATACAATTTGGGGCGAATGAACAAGCGTAAATTTCGCCACTGAATCATATTTTTCGTCCCTAAATGCATGTTTTTGTCCCATTGATGCGCTGTAAATACCCATTATTTGTTGAATTTAGATTGTTGCGCTTTTTTTGTCGTTTAATAAAAGTGTAAAGCATAGATGTTTCCGATGGGATTAACGGCATTGCATAATAAACTTAAAATGCTATATTCTGCTAAAGCAGAGCAAATTAGCGTTGATGTTTTGCGTGTGGTGATTCGGAATTATCGTTTTAGTTCGGCAGGTTTACCGCGTTTTGGTCGTTGCCGTAGTGAGGCTATGGCTGCGCGTTTTGAGGCAACATTACAGGCCGACATGCAAATAGCCGAGAATGGTGATTTTGTGTATCCCATTGTTTTTCCAGAAGGAGGCAAGCAGTATAGCCGAGCAATATTGGTGTTTCATGGCATCAACGAGCGGAGTTGGAAAAAGTATTTGCCTTGGGCTTGTAGGTTGGCTGAGGGTGCACAACAGCCTGTAATACTGTTTCCTATGGCGTTTCATGTGAGCCGTGGACCACGGCGGTGGGCAACGCCGCAGGCCATGCAGTCGTTGTTGGAGCAGCGCCAGGCATTGCCCAATCAGGTTAATTCCACCTTTGCCAATGTGGCGCTAAGCCAGCGTTTGGACGAGGCTCCCATGCGTTTTTTGAGCGCAGGCAGGCAGAGTGCCGACGATTTAGAGCAGCTTGTACGAAGTATAAAAGCAGGCGAGGTGGAAGGTTTTTTACCGCATACACGGGTTGATGCTTTTGCCTATTCCATAGGTGCAATATTGGCGCAGGCATTGTTCATAGCCAACACCGATGGGCTTTTTGATGATTCTAGGTTGTTTCTATTCTGTGGAGGTTCGCATTTTAGCAGTATGCATGGCTGCACTAAACTCATTATGGATAGTGTTGCGTACATGGCTTTGCGCTCGTTCTTTTTCGACGAATTTTTTCAAATGGTGTATGAGCAATCGCCTTTTGGCGAGTATTTTAGGTCGAGTGGGATAGGTCGTGGCTTTTGGGCAATGCTTGAACCGCGTTGCGATGCGGCACTATTTAGGGGGCAGATGTCGCGGTTGGGGTCTGGTTTGCAGATTGTTACGTTGCGCGACGATAGGGTGATACCCTCGGCTATGATAAAGGAGGCATTTGCCGATGTGTGTGCTCGCACAGGTGCGGAGCTGCACGAGCTGCATTTTGACTATGCCTATCGGCATGAGATGCCTTTTCCAATACTTAAAGATTCGACTTCAGAGTTGGTTGATGCAGCATTTGAGGAGGTTTTTGAGCGGGTGTCGGCTTTTTTTAGAGATTGATTTTCAATATGTTTGTGTGTGGGTAGCTGTTGGCTGCAATTCATGTTGGCCAACGCGAGTCAGGAGACCAGAAAATGGTCTCCTGTTTTGCTTTGGGTTAAGCCTATTTTTCTTTTATTAGGAAAAGGTAGATTGGGAAGTGGTCGGAATAGCCGCCCTGAAAAGTACTTCCTACGTAGGTTCGGAGCGGGTAGCCGGTGTAGGGTCCCGATGGATTGAGTAGGAATGGGCGGTTGAAGATTTTGGTGCGGTATAGTTTTAGTTCTTTGTTTGATGCATTCATCAGCGATTCCGACACGATGAAGTTGTCGAAAAGACTCCATGAATCTTTGTAGGCCAGTGTGCCGATACCGCGTCGGTAGAGGTCGTACATAGCCACGTAGAGGTCGCCCGGTTCGAGTTTTTTGCGCGATAGTTTTGCTCCCAGTCCCTGGGTGATGCTCTTGTCGACGGGGTCGTCGTTGAGGTCGCCCATGATGATGATTTTGGCCTTTGGGTCGATGCGCTGGAGCGAGTCGGTAATGCGGCGCGAGAGCTGTCCAGCGGCAATACGTAGTGGGCGGCTCTTTTTCTCGCCGCCGCTGCGGGCGGGCCAGTGGTTCACAACCAGGTGCAGCGTTTCGCCCGCCAGTTCGCCCGATACCACTAGTTGGTCGCGCGAGCGGAAGTCGGGGCGGTCGGGGATGGAGAAGCGCACGGCGTTTGACGATTTTAGGCGGAATAGATCGGGGCGGTAAAGCAGTGCCACGTCTACGCCGCGCTTGTCGGGCGAATCGTAGTGAACAATCTTGTAGCCCAGTGGTTTGAGTGCAGGTGTTTTCACCAAATCCTCCAGCACGGTGCGGTTCTCCATTTCGCTCAGGCCAATAACCGCAGGACCTGCAAGGCCATCGTATTCGTCGCCAATTTGAGCAATGACCTCGGCCATGCGGTTCAGTTTTTCTTTGTATCGTTCGGATGTCCACCGTTTAGGTCCGTTTGGCGTGAATTCCACATCGTTGGCTCCCGGAATTGTATCGAACAAATTCTCAAGGTTGTAGAAAGCAATGCAGTTAATGCTGTATGATTTCTTGTCCTGAGCTCCTGCGCAGGCGCATATCATCGACAGCAATGTGATGATAATAAGTTTGCTTAAAAATCTCATGGCCAGATATATAGGTGTTTGTTGGCTTAGAATTGTATTTGGGCGTAAAGTTGTGAAAATAAATCAGAGTTCGGGTTTGTAGAGGTTATTTTTTAGTACTTTTGCTGACGTATTCCCGTATTTTTGGGGTGTAAGAAATTAACGAGCAAGATGTTGAATAGGTTGTTGAAAATGTTTTTGTTGCTGATGCTCAGCGTGTCGCAACTCTTTGCGCAGTCGCCTATAATAAAAGGTGTGGTGCGTGATGCAAATACGGATATGCCAATAGTTGGTGCGGTGGTGCGTTTGGCCGATGGCCAAATGGTAACAACCGATGCCGATGGCCGTTTTGAGTTGCCCAAGCACGGTGAGGTTCAGATAGTTGAGGTTCAGGCGGTGGGCTATGTGCCGCAGCAGGTTGATGTGTTGGCTAATGGCGCGGAGTTGCAGGTGCAGCTGGTGCCTTCGGTTGAGGGGGCTACGGCTGAGCTGTCGGAGGTGGTTGTGTCGTCGGCCGATTTGGGAGCCGATGGCGACGACCAGGCCGTGTCGGGGCTGCTGCTGTCGTCGGCCGATGCATTTGCGCAGGCCGCATCGTTCAATTTTGGTGCGGCCAATTTCAGGGTGCGTGGCTACGGCTCGGAGTATAATGGGGTGCTAATGAATGGGTTGAATACCAACGATATGGAGAGTGGCTACAGTTCGTGGAGCGCGTGGGGGGGGTTGAACGATGCTACGCGCAACCAAACCACAACCAATGGCATGGCACCTTCGGCGTTTGCATTTGGCGGTTTGGGTGGGACCACGGCCATCAGCACTCGTCCGTCGGAGGCGCGGGTGCAAACGCGTTTGAGCTATGCTTCGGCTAATACTACCTATAGGCACAGGGTGATGTTCACCCACACCGAGCATAAGGGCGACAGCCCGTGGGCCTACACCATCACTGGCTCGCGCCGTTGGGCAAAGGAGGGCTATGTGGAGGGTACTAACTACGATGCATGGGCGTTGCTGGTGGCTGTTGAGCGTCAGTTGAATAGCCAGCAATCGATGTGGCTCACGCTGTTTGCTGCTCCCACGCGTCGCGCCATGCAGGGCGTGTCGTCGGACGAGGCGCGCAGTTTGGTGGGCGACAATTTCTACAACCCCAACTGGGGCTATCAGAACGGCGAGAAACGCAGTGCTCGTGTGCGCTATCAGCATAAACCCACAGCCATGCTAAACCATAGGTGGATTAGTAACGACGGGCGTTTGGTGCTGAACTCGGTATTGGGATACTCGTGGAGCACCTATCAAACCACATCGCTCAACTGGTACGACGCGCAGGATCCGCGCCCCGACTACTATCGCAAGCTTCCCAGCTACTGGGCAGAAACATCGCCCCAGTCGGTTGTCGATGCATACACCGATGCTTTTAGTAATGATGCGGCCTATAGCCAGATAAATTGGGACGCGCTCTATCAGGTTAACTATGGCAACGTTGAGTCCGATGGGCAGCGGCGTTCAAAGTATGCGGTCGAAAATCGTATAACCGATGCGCATCAGCTGGGTCTGTCGTCTGTTGTTAACTATAAGATTAACAGCTCATTGCAGGTGGATGGAGGAATCAATCTACAGGGCTACGGTGGCAAGAATTATAAGCAGATGGCCGACCTGCTTGGTGGCGACTATTGGCTCGATATTGACCAGTATGCTGAGCGTGATTTTGGAGGTACAGATTTGGTACAGAATGATTTAGATGCACCCGACCGTAAGATTTCTGAGGGCGACAATTTTGGATATAGCTACACAGCCCGTGTGAATAGGGGCAATCTGTGGGCTGTGGGGTCGTACAGGGGGAATAGGGCCGAGGCTTATTTAGGTGCAAATTGCTCATATACAGAGTTTTGGCGTCATGGCAATATGCGCAATGGCCGTTTCCCAGAGCATTCAAAGGGTGCGTCGGCCAAGCAGCGTTTCAACGACTACGGTTTGAAGGCAGGCGGCACGTGGAAGATTAGCGGAAGGCACTATCTGTCGGCAAATCTGGCCTATATGACCAAGGCACCCGAGTTTCGGAATGCCTACATTTCTGTGCGCACTTCGGATTTCACCATCGATGGGCTGCGCAGCGAGCAAATTGCTTCGGCCGACCTGAACTATCATCTGCGTATGCCCGTGCTCAAACTTCGCTTTAGCGCATACTATACGCTATTCATGGATCAGGCCGAGTGCTACTCGTTCTACGACGATAATAGTCAGAATTTCGTAAACTTCGCCATGCGCGGCATCAATAAAGCGCATCGCGGTTTTGAACTGGGGGCTGAGTTTAAGGCTACGGCTTCGCTTACGTTAAATGCAGCCGCAGCCGTGGGGCGCTATCAGTACACATCGCGGCCGCTGGCTACCGTAACCAAGGACAACCTCGGAACGGTGCTTATGCGCGACGAAACTATCTATCTGAAAAACTACTACGTGGCCAATACGCCGCAAACAGCCGCTTCGTTGGGCTTGAACTATGCTGCGCCGCGCTATATATATATAGGTGCATCGGTGAGCTATTTCAATGACATCTACCTGGGGCTATCGCCAGGAAAGCGCACCGAGGGTGTACTTGTGGGCTTCGACGAGCACGATCCTGCCCGCAAGCAGATCACCCAGCAGCTGCGAGCCGATCAGGCCTGCCTGCTCAACGCCAGCATTGGCAAAACGTTGCGCATAAAGCGCAAATATTTCATGAACTTCAACCTACAGGTTAATAACCTGCTGAATAACACCAATTTCCGTGTGGGCGGCTATGAGCAATCGCGCTACCCCAAGGACGAACTGCTGTCGGGCAAATTTCCGCCCAAATATTACTACGCCTATGGGCGTACATACTACCTAATTATTGGTATAAGACTATAATTTTGAGATGATTATGAAATCGACCATAAATAGAGTAGCCTTGGCGTTGCCCCTGTTGACCATGTTGCTGAGCTGCGCTAAGTATAATTTCGATGATGTGCAACAAGCGGTGTATGGCACTGATTTGAAGGCTAATACCACCATTGCCGATTTAAAAAAACTCTATGTTAGCGGCAATGGACCTGTGCAGATTAGCACCGATTTGGTGATTGGCGGTGTGGTTACGTCGGACGATCGCGCTGGTAATTTCTATAAAAACCTGTTTTTGCAGGATTCCACGGGAGGCATTGAGCTCAAACTGGCTCGCACTGGTCTGTATAACGACTATAGGCGCGGCCAGCGGATTTTGGTGCGCTGTAAGGGCCTCTATTTGGGCGACTATGGCGAGCAGATACAGTTAGGTTCGATCTATAGCAACAGCGGTGTGTGGGAGATTGGTGCGCTGGAGGGCGATGTGCTGATAAACCGCCATGTTGAACGCGATGGCGTTGATTTGCACGAGGTTACGCCGCTTGAAATGAATCCAGCCATGCTAACGCCCGAGAATGTGGGTAAATTGGTGATGTTCAGCAATATGCAGATACCCGACACCATGTCGCTGGCCACTGGAAGTAGGCTCACCTACGCCGATGCGGTTAATAAGCTTACGCAGAATATAGGCTTGGTATCGGTTGTAGATACCGTGAAATACGCTCCAGGGACATTGGTGCTGCGCACCAGCGGCTATTGTAATTTCGCTGCCCAGCCCGTTCCAGCTGGTAGCGGCTCTATTACTGGCATACTTACTCGCTATCGTGCTACATATCAGTTGGTTATTCGCGATCCCAACGATGTGCATTTCACACAGCCACGCGCAAAGTTGTAGGTAAGTGGTTATAAACAAATTGTTTGTCTATGAAAAGTATAGTTAAAATACAAATATCCCTAATGCTGGTGCTTGCCGTGTTGGTGGCCTGTTCCGAAAATTTTGATGTAATACCAGTCTCACGGAATGAGTCCACGTGGCAGCGCACGCTGAGCATTGCCGAGGTGCGCGAGTTCTACCTTGCGGGTGCAGATAAATACGATCAGCCCAATAGCCTTGTGGAAGGTGCTAATGCGCGGGGATTTTGGGCAACACTTGCAGGGCGCGGTGTTGTCGATTCGTTGCTGGTTGTTGAGGGGGTGATTGTTTCGTCCGATTCGGCGGGAAACTTCTACAAAACCGTAACAATAATGGACGATAGCGGTCCAGGCATCGACATCTCGGTGAGCGACAAGAACACCTATCGTGTCTATGGTTTCAAACCTGGCCAGCGCGTGCGGGTGAAACTTAATGGGCTGTTTATCAATAACTACCATGGAATGTACCAGCTGGGTATTCCCGCCGATGATTACACAAGCAGTGGTCATGTGGTTGATTTACAGGGCATACCGGTTGAGCATGTGGAGAGCCTCGTTCAGCGCGATGGCAAACGCGGACAGCCTACACCAGAGGATATTACCTTGGATAAAATCGACCTGCAACATGTGCAGCGCTTGGTGCGCATACATGGTGTGCAGTTTGTGCATAATCGCGAGGGATTCACCAATGGCGATGGCTCCACGGGCAATCGCGCTCTGATTGATAGCGCGCTCAACACCATTTTGGTGCGCACCAATGGCTACGCCTCGTTTGGCACCACGCCCATGCCGCGGGGCAGTGGTACGGTTACGGGCGTGGTGAGCATCTACAATGGCACTTTCCAGTTGTTGCTGCGCGACCCATCGGATGCGCATTTCACTGAGCCTGTTTTTGAGCAGGGAAAGCCCGAGCCCAACTACACCGTGGCTCAGTTGTCGGAGAAAATGTCGCTCCCTGTTGTTAGAGTTATGTCGCCTTGGGTGATAAAAGCCACCGTGATAGCCAACGACATGGGTAACAACATCTACAAAACGCTCTACTTGGCCGATAGCACGGGTGGCATACCCGTTAAGGTGAATGCCACCAGCTTATATGCACAGTATCCCGTTGGTACACAGTTGATTCTGAATTGCGAGGGCTTGTTCCGTGGGGCATACGGCGGCGTGGTGCAGTTGGGCGGAAAATACGAGGGTAAATTTGGCCAAATGTCGGAGGCCGATTGGTTGGCTCGCGTTTACGTGGTTGATGCGCCGCTGGTTGATGTGCAGCCCCAAACGGTTACCCTATCTGACCTAAAACCAGAAATGCTAAACACGCTGGTGCGCTTGGAAAATGTCTATTTTAAGGATGCGGGTAAGCCCTTTGTGGATTCGGGCAAAAATACATCGCGCACGCTGATGGATGCCAAGGGCAAATCTATTGTGGTTTATACCAGTCAGTATGCCGATTTTGCTTCGGAAGTGTTGCCCTCGGGCAATGGCACGGTGGTTGGAGTATATTCGGAATATAACGGCACGGCTCAGCTATTGGTGCGCACGCTGAGCGATATAAATTTTTCGGAGTAGGTTTATTACCAAACATACCGCGCATCCCCATTTCCGCTATGGATTTGGGGATGTTTGGTGTCTTGGGTTTAGTTATTCGATTTTAGTGTCATGAATGACACTAAAATCGAATAGATTTTGCTTGTTTTGCGGGTATATTGTTGATTGTGAGTGTGTTGTATTTTTATGTGGTTGTTTTTTACTTGCTGAATTTCAGTTATTTGCGTTAGTTTTTGTACTTTTGTATTCGATAATAGCGTCATTAATGACATAAAAATCGAATAGATGAGGATAAGTAGGGACATCTATCTGCAGCGGTTGATAGACCGTCAGGGTAACGGGATGATAAAGATTATCACTGGAATGCGGCGGTGCGGTAAGTCGTACTTGCTGTTCAACCTATTTGCCGACCATTTGAGGTCGCAAGGGGTTGATGATGCCCATATCATAAAGGTGAACCTGGAGGATCGTCGCCACAAAAGGCTGCGCGACCCCGATGCTTTGCTTGAGCACATTGATGGGCGGATGACTGGCGATGGACGCTACTACATCCTGATTGATGAGGTGCAGCTGGTGAGTGAGTTTGAGGATGTGTTGAACAGCTATTTGGGCATGGACAATGCCGATGTTTATGTAACTGGTTCGAATGCTCGATTTCTGTCGAAAGATGTTGTAACCGCGTTTCGAGGGCGGGGTGATGAGGTGAGGGTGCGTCCGCTATCGTTTGCTGAGTTTATGGTTGCTTACGATGGTAGCGTGCAGCGCGGTTTGGACGAGTATATGACCTATGGTGGCTTGCCCCACGTGCTAACGCTGCGAACCGAGGAGCAGAAGTCGAACTACTTAAAAAAACTTGTCGCTGAAACTTATCTGAAGGACATCAAGGAGCGTCACCGAATACGGCACGATGATGAACTCGATGAACTGCTGAACATTATATCATCGTCGGTTGGCGGGCTAACCAATCCTGCCAAATTGGTTAGGACTTTTAAAAGTGTGAAGAATGTGGACATATCGGCCGAAACCATTGGGGCGTATCTCGAACATCTGTGCGATGCGTTTTTGGTGGAACGCGCCATGCGCTACGATGTGAAGGGACGCCGCTACATAGATACGCCCTACAAGTTCTATTTCTCCGATTTGGGTTTACGCAATGCACGCCTCAATTTTAGGCAGGATGAGAAGACGCATTTGATGGAGAATGTAATATACAACGAATTGCTATTCAGAGGTTTCAATGTGGATGTGGGGGTGGTGCCAGTGGTTAATACCAATGCCGAAGGGCGGCAGTATCGCTCGCAGTTGGAGATTGATTTTGTGTGCAATCAGGGAAGCCGCCGCTACTACATTCAATCGGCGTTTAGCATGGAGAGCCAGGAGAAAAGCCAACAGGAGCGCGCATCGCTGCTGAGGGTGGGCGATTCGTTTAAGAAGATTATCATAACCAGCGGCGAGGGCATTGTGCACCGCGATAGCCATGGTATTGTAACCATAAGTCTTG
>JAFWUG010000089.1 GCA_017524185.1 Bacteroidales bacterium | reverse complement strand
CCGAACACTGGGACGTGATGGAGACCATCGCCCCCGAAAGCGAGTGGAAGCACCAGAACGGCAAGTTCATTTTCTAAGCGACAATTCCCACTAACTGAAAAACAATCCCCGTCGGGCAAGGCCTGGCGGGGATTCTTTGTTAGCCATCAGATGAGTTTTTTAAATATGGCCACCGCCACCTTGTCGTGGTGGAGAATGACGGCATGGGCCAATATCAGCATATTGGCCAGCAAAATCATTAGCATGGAAATCCGTCTCTTCATCATAACAGGTGCAAAGTTACGAATAAGTGAGTGAAAAAACAAATTTATTTGAACTTTTCCGAGCGTGAGTAACTTCGGCAGAGCCAAAGGTACAATTTTTTTGGGAAACTTGATTATGTTTGTTCGGAAAAGAGATTCATAACACACAAAACCCACAATCATCGCATAACCTATCAGAGTTTTAAACTCAAAAGAGATGCGACATCGGGAAATCTATAAGTTGCAACGAAGAAGGAGTGCGGACAAACTGATTCATCTTCAGTAAAAAGATAATTGAGTTTTTGGGGAACATCAATTCGTTTCTTTCTTCGAAGTTTAGGTTTACGTTTACCCATGTATATACATGAACCTATAAACCGAAAATGTTAAACTCAATCATTTTGATTAGGGTTTACTTTACCTTTTATATATAAGAACATCTAAACTTACACCGCAACAATCCATCCGTTTTTTCTTTTAATTGAAACCTATAATGGCAAGACGAGAAACCATTTAGCCTAAATATGTCAAAAACAAGCACGTTCTGCAAAAAAAACGTGCAGAATGAACGTAAAGTCAGAAGAAATCATTAACCTTGCAAACAAAGCTTGCAGAGTATTTCTGAGGGCTATAGTCCTCTAAGAATCATTTAGAGGGGTTTCCTATACAAAAAATGACCTCGTAAACGAAAGCCAAGGAATTTTAATTCTACGAGGAAATAATATACAAGATAATCAACTGATTTATAACAGCAATGTAGCATACATTCCACAATTGTTTGTTTCAACTGAGCAGAAAATATGCAAAGGAAATATAATAATGACCATGTCCAGCGGCAGTAGGGAGCATGTAGGAAAGTGTGTGTTGTTTCATCATAACGCTTGTGAAACGTATGGAGCGTTCCCAACAAATTTTCTCCACATCCTCATTGCTCGTTCCTTTTTCTAATGAACGGTCAAATGGAAGTGTCAGATATTGAGAATGACATGCTTATGGCGGCTGAGCCAGTGGCTGAATATGAGAAATCGAGGAAAAATTAGGCTGCTTTACCTATTTCGTAGAGATATTCAGGAGCGAAATCTGCACCGTTCTCCCATTCAACTGTGTTGAACTTAATGCAGAACCTCTTGAAAAAGTCCACATTGCGCAAAGGCTCAAATACTTCTCCTACGAGCGAAGAATCAAGGTCAGCAATCCTGACTTCACCATTGTTGAAAAAAAGGCGAAGGCGATAGCCGTCTATATATTCCGCTTTTATAACTTCAAGAAACATAAGAATATCATTTTAGAGGTTCTATCTTATTGAGAGGAACTCCATTCTGTGCGCGATTCCAATTGTCCATAAGCTCATCTCTATGCAAATCAAGCCATTCGAGTATCATGCGGATTGCTCGTCCTGGCATTTCGCCCTTAACCACTCCGTCATTTATGTTCACCATAGCACGATACTCCCCATACCACGCATGGAAATGTGGTGGCATGTGGTCATTATAGTTCAACCAAATAAGAATTCCGTAAAAATCACTGATCTGTGGCATAATCTTTTTCGCATTTATACGACAAAGATAACAAAAGGTTTGCCTCTATGCGGCACGTAAATTCTGATTTATAACATGCCCCAAGGATGCCCAAAACAACATTCGATGAGATTGTGTGCAAATACGTTGAGACGGATGTGGCGCACCATTTCATGGATGGAAATGGCCTGGCTACGCGCATTTGTCCCGATTTAATATACAAGTGCTCGCTGAAAAAAATGTGTGGATTGAAGGCGAATAAACAAAAGTGATTATCTACAAGCCATGAAAAAAGTGTGCTTGTCGATAGCGATATTCGCAATCTGCCTCGCGATGTCCTAACATGCATAATCAACGACTGCGGGCTATTCATGAAAGGAATCGACAATTCATACTACTACGAGCAGGAGGACTTAGCCTTAAAGGCTTATAAACAGGCGAATTCCCAACGTTTTTTAAACTTCACCCTTGCGCACATACAACGACAGCCTGCCGTTACTGCCTATCAGCTTGAGTTGCTGCAACGCACCATCAACCTCGGGAAGCGATTGCTGCAAAATATCATTCTCAATCACCACGTAGTCGAATTTCATTTGCAGCATCTTTTCAACAAACTGCGGCTCCAACCACATGCAGGCATAACCCCTACGTCCCATTTTTATAAACGGCGTGTTCTGCGGATACGCACCCAGGGTAAGCAACTTTACATCGGTCAAAACTCCCATGCTGTCGAGCCATTGGGCCGAATTTTCAAAATTGATGGAGCACCGATAGGCGCGGTCGTCGGGCGACTGATAGAAACCATTCACATCCCTATGCGCCCTGAACATCAAGCCGCCCAGCAGCATAATAGCAGCAACCGCCAACAACTGCATACGCACTTTTGTGAAACACGGCAAACATCTAACACACAGCGCAATAGCCATAACTATGGGGGTAAAAAAGCTATCGAGAAAATAGTAGTCGTGATCCTTGAACTGCACCAGCATGGCCACAAAGAAAAGCAGCGAGCCGAACGCATAGATGGCCACAAACCAACCGAGCGCATCGCGCCGCTGCGGCATCCACGTCAGCTGGCCAAGCAGCGGCAAGCGCGAAACCTTTGCCGCCAAACGGCTTTTCCAACCCAGGCGATGCACAACGGCAAGCAGCACCGCTGCAAGCACCACCAAAACCATACAAAATTGCTGAATGCGCGAGAAATAGCGATAGCGCCACCAAAAACGCATGTTGTCAAACACAGCCGAAGCCTCGTCCCACGAGCGCACTGGACATAGGCTATTCATCCACAGCGAACCGCTTGTAGCACGTAGGTGCGAGTTCCATAGCATATAAGCACCTATAAACAAAAACGATAGCACCAAGGGCACAATATGCCTAAAGCCAACTGTGAACTTTTTGTGCACAAAAATCATTTTAAACACCTCGAAACAGCACACAGCCACCAGCGGTACGGCCTGCGAGGTGCGTATGAGCGTGGCCAAGGTGAGCATGGCTATTGCCCAATACCAATATTTAATTTTGCCTATGCTGTGGTATTTAAAATACGCCCAAAGTCCAATCCAAACGAACGAAAGCGACACGGTGGAGGGCAAAAATCCGTTGAAATAATAAACATACAGCGGAGAGGTGATGGCCAAGCAGGCCACGAAGAGCGATTTTGGCTGATTTTCATCTACTTGCTGGCACAACAAAAACAGAAATGCAATACCAACCATGCTCACAGCAAACGTACAGACCCTAAACACCCATGGTTCCGAGATTCCAAGCACATGCATCAGCACAGATGCTATGTAGGGATGAATCGGGAAATCCACCGCCGTAACCGTGCTTCCATCGTCGGCCCACCAGTAGCTGGGAAACTGCTTGTTATAGAGCAACGATTCGGGGTGCAGCAGGTCGAAGCCGTTGTTCTGAAAGCCAAAGGCCAGCGAGAACCAATCGGTTTGCGACCACGCATGGATAAACGAGGGGAATTGGTTCATGGTGGGCACAGCTGCAGCCAGTCCCAGCAGTAGCAGGAACAACATGCCCACAGCGGTGCGCCCCGATATTCGACGATTCATCTTCGGTCGTTTTCAAAAATAAACATTGCCGCAAAACTACAACAAATTGCGCTGACGGACAAATTCTAACAGCACACAAACCTATGCCAAAAACATATAAGCCACAAATCATCATAATAAAAAAGGGCAGCCCAGTACACTGAACTGCCCACTTTGCAAGGCCATTGCATTAAACCATACGACTAAACAACAAACAAAAAAAGAAGCGAAGAACAAAAACTGAAACCAATGGCCTTGTTATTTTTTATTTCTTTATCTCATCAATATTTTTAGGTACTTCAGCGCCATCACCATCGGTGTAGGTATAGAAAATATGACGCTATTTACTTGTTGTATAGCCAAATAAATTTACGGTTAACGGATAACCATCTTTTGTGTATTTATTTCTCATCTCTCAATACCCTAAATCCGTGTCGGGCGCAACCTCTGGGTTAGTATTCAGTTTATTAAAAGAAAATGCTATTCATAGTTCTGCATCATGGCCTCGATGTGCTGCTTGACCTCGGCGCGGAACCACTCGGGCTGTAGCACCTCCACGGCTGCGCCACGCGAGAGCAACTCCATGCGGAAGTCGTAGGTGGGAGCCAAGCGGTAGCGGTAGGTGGTGTGGGTGTCGTTGGCCTCAACCTTGAACTGCGAATGGTGTAGCGGTAGCGTGTCGAGGTATTGCGCCTCACGGTTGGTTACGCGTAGCACAATGGCGCAAGGCTCCACATTCATGCCCGTAAATATGCCAAAGTACTGCTCGAAGTGTCCACCGGCATCGAAGTCGGCAGGCACTACGGCGGGCTGCTTGGTGGGCTTTAGGTCCAGGATGCGGTCGAGGGCGTAGGTGCGTAGCTCGTCCAGGTCGTCGCGGCGGGCCAGCAAGTACCAACGTTGGCGAAAAAGCTTGAGGCAATAGGGATGGGCAACAAACACGATAGGCTCGTCGTCGTGGAACTTTTGATAGCGGAGCTCAACACAGTTGCCCGCCTGTAGCGTTTCTATTAAGGGAATCAAGTGGCTAATTGTGGGCACATGCTCGAGCAAAACTCGGTCGCGCAACGCGCTCTTTGTTTCCTTTAGAACACGATTCAACGATATGGCCTCAAGCAGCCATTGGCGAACGCTGTTGCCAATGTCGCCGCTGTCGGAGATGTAGTAGCCACGCTGTCGATCGTTCTTTATCTCAATGTCAAACGTGTCGAGAATCGACTTCAGGTGATTCAGAAACGTGCGCTCGGGAAAAGGTTCGCGCGTGTCGTTGAGCGATGAGCGTCTCCACTCATCGTCAATTTCACGGAATGTAATATGGCCGTGTCTGCGAATGGTGTCAATAAGCCACACATAGCGATTAAAAAAGCTTTTTGCCATAATGTTTCGGTTTGGATTACGCGGCAAAGTTATAGATGCCAACCGCCAAAATGTGGCAGTACGGAATTTTTTTTGATTCGGAGCAAAAAAAAGGACTAATGTAGTCCACACCTATATATTAGGTGTATCCACTACGAGCGTAAAAAAGGGAAATAGCCTGTTCGCAAGTGCTTCATCTCATAGTAGAAGCCAGGGGCGATGCCTTTTCGTTGCAAATTTGCGGTGCAAATGTAAAATTTACGCGCAAGGGAGATAAAGAACTGACTTCGAGACTATTCGTTATTAACCACAATCCTCTCGCGGAAGAACAGGGTCTCCAGCCCAAAGCGGTCGAAGTATATCACAAAGCCCTCCATCTGAATGACGCCGAAAATTTTTCGCTCAGCCATGTAGTTTTCCCAAACATTCAGCGTCTAATCCTACGATGTGCATCGAAGCCCAAAAAACGGGCATAAACTTGCACACTATAAGCCAAAACACTATATTTGCCAACAATTTACGACTTACATCAATCATGAATCTACTCGAAACCCATGGCCTCGAAAAGTGCTATGGCAACTATCAAGCCCTCACCGACCTGTCAGTGGCCGTGCCGCAGGGCAGCATCTACGGACTGCTTGGTCCCAACGGAGCGGGCAAAACCACATTCATCCGCATAATAAACCAAATCACTGGTCCCGACAAGGGTCAGGTGCTATTCGCTGGCAAACCGCTATCGAGCACCGACATCTACCGCATTGGCTATCTGCCCGAAGAGCGAGGCCTCTACCGCAAGATGAAAGTGGGCGAACAGGCCCTATTCCTAGCACAGCTCAAAGGCCTCGATCGCGCCTCCGCAACCAAGCGTCTTAAACACTGGTTCGAGAAATTTGAGATACAATCGTGGTGGGACAAAAAAATCGAAGAACTTTCAAAGGGGATGGCGCAGAAGATACAGTTCATGGTTACGGTGATTCACGAGCCCGAACTGCTCATCTTCGATGAACCTTTCAGCGGCTTCGACCCCATCAACGCGCAGATAATCCGCGACGAAATCATAAACCTACGCAAGCAGGGCACAACCATCATATTCTCAACCCACAACATGGCTTCGGTTGAGCAGATGTGCGACCACATCACGCTCATCAACAAATCGCGCAACATCCTCAGCGGCAACATCGACGAGGTGCGACGCACCCACGGAGGCAACGTCTATAGCATTCAGTTCAGCGGCAACATCGACAGCCTAACCAACATAACCGCCCAATCCGAAGCCCCATTCGAGATTATGCACCACAACAGCGAGCGCAACGAACTGCAGCTCCGCTCCAACCTACCCACAACCAACGCCCTGCTTGGCCTGCTGATGCAACACATTGAGGTGCTGGCTTTCAAACCACTCGTGGCCAGCATGGACGACATATTCATATCGGCCGTAAAGGAATACAACCAATCCCACGGCATCAAAACCGTGTAATTCACCAAAACCGCACATCCATGAAACAGATATTGCTCATACTTCAACGCGAGTTCAACACTCGTGTACGCAAGAAATCGTTCATCATCATTACGCTCATAACCCCTATCCTTTTTGCCGCCCTAATGGTGCTCCCCACCTACCTGATGAGCCGCGACGACGAAAAGGCTCGCAACATAGCCGTGGTGGACCTTGGCCAACGCTTCTCCAATGTGCTCGAAAGCACCGAAAATCTTAGGTTTAGCTATATCACCGACACACCCATAGACCAGCTCAAAACCACATTCGAAAAAGCTGGATACTACGGCCTGCTGGTGATCGACACCCTATCCAACAACCCCGACCCGCAGCTCACCATGTATGCCCACAAACAGCCGTCGGTTACAGTGCTATCGCACATAACACGCACGCTGGAGAAAGAGGTGGAGAGCCGCAAGCTGACCTCCTACAACATCGAGAATCTGGATCAAATTATGGCCAACGTAAAAACCAAACTCAGCTGCGCCACCATCAACATCAGCAGCGATGGCAAGGAGAAGAAAAGCAGCACAATGGTGGCCATGGCCCTGGCCTACATACTGGGATTCATCATCTACATGATGGTGATGCTCACCGGCAACATGGTGATGCAGGGCGTGATTGAAGAGAAACACGACCGCGTGATTGAGGTAATCATCTCATCCATAAAACCGTTCAACCTAATGATGGGCAAGATTTTAGGCATAGCCTCGGTGAGCCTGGTGCAAATTGTCGCCTGGATTGTGCTAACCCTTGCCCTATCGTCGGTGGCCATGAGCTTTTTAGGCTTCAGCACCGACCCCACCGCCATGGCTGGTGTTGACCCATCCATAGCGCAAGAGGTAAACATCAACACCAGCACCAACGAAATGCTACAGGCCATACAAAACCTAGACTTTGGTCTAATAATAGGCTCGTTCGTGTTCTTCTTCCTATTCGGCTATCTGCTCTACGCAGCCCTATTCGCCGCCGCAGGCTCGGCCGTCGAGAACGAAAGCGACACCCAGCAGTTGGTGCTGCCCATAACCATACCAATGATGCTAGGCTTGTTTGTAATGATTTCGGCCATCAAAGCCCCCGACAGCACATTGGTTCAATGGTGCTCCCTAATCCCGTTCACCTCGCCCGTGGTGATGCTTGCCCGCATACCCTTTGGTGTACCCACCTGGGAAATTATCCTATCGGGCGCACTGCTACTGGCTACCTTTGTGGGTGTTACCTACATTGCCGCCAAAATCTACCGCGTGGGCATACTCATGTATGGCAAAAAAGCAACGTTTAAAGAAATTTGGAAATGGATGCGATATAAGAACTAAACAACTGTAAATATTGATTTTACACACGTAGAGACGCGCCAGCCGCGTCTCTACGCTTTTATACCAAACGCCCATCTTTACTACATCTACTGCCAGCACAGCTGCACAACCCAACACCATAAATAATACAAACAGACGCAAAAAATCCTGCGAATAGCATTGCTGTATGGATGTAAATTTATATCTTCGCACGCTATATACACCCCCGAAAAAGCATACGCCATGCCATATCGCCGATTGCCCAACACCGACAGCGCCCGCATTCGGGCACTCAAGGCCGCTTACACCAAAGGCAAATCGCTTTCGCCATTCGAACTGGCCTACTCCCAAAGCACCTTCACCAAGGTAGATCTATTCATCAACTCGTTCGAGAAAGCCATGTCGCACTACAAAACAGCCTACACATCGCAGGTTGAGCGACGCCGCGACTACGAACAAAGCGTAAAAAAAGCACGCATCTACCTCTCGCACTTCATCCAGGTGCTCAACATGGCCATTACACGCGGCGAATTCCCCCCCACCCTACGCCAAATCTACGGCATGGAGGTCGACGAACGCCGTATGCCCTCGCTCAACACCGAGCCAGACCTCATCGAATGGGGCAAACGCATCATCGACGGCGAAACCTCGCGCCTACAGCGCGGCCAAACACCCATAACCAACCCCACCATTGCCGTAGTTAAGGTGCGCTACCAACAATTCGTCGAAGCCTACAACAACCAGAAAATACTGCAACAGAACACCCAACGCCTGCTCAACGAGCTCAACTCACTCCGTGGCCGTGCCGACGAAATAATACTCAGCATCTGGAACGAGGTGGAGGCCAAATTCGCCGACCTCCCCGACGAGGAACGCCGCAAACTGGCCGCCGAATACGGCGTGGTGTACGTCTATCGCAAAAACGAACTCAAAGAAATACAGCCCATCCAACGCCCCCTGCTCGACCTATTCGGCATGTAAGCCCACAGCGCAACCGCACCACACTGCCACAAAAAAGTAGCAAAACACAGAATTTTTTCTGTTTCATATTTTATTTATAATCAACAACTTACACTCGCATCCGCAAATAAATCTGCACAATAAACGACAAAAAACGCAGCCCGATTGGGAAAAAATATCTACCTTAGCTCGCCAATTAACCGATGCCCACGAACGCCCGCAGCGCTCTGGGCATTAAACATGAACCTTTAAATCTAAAAAAAAATGCAAAAGAACGGAGGTCTTCTGCGGATCGGTATTTTCTACGATGGAAACTACTTCCTACACGTAAGCAACTACTACAACTACTTCCACCACAGGAAAAAACGGCTCAACATTGCCGGCCTACACGAGTTCCTGCGTCACCAAGTGGCCAGCCGCGAAGGCGTGGAGCCCACCTATTGCCAGGTGATTGAGGCGCACTTTTTCCGTGGTCGAATTAGCGCACAGGAAGCCAGCCAGCGTGGAAACCAGCTCTACAACGACCGCGTTTTCGACGACATCCTGATGTCGGAAGGAGTTGTAACCCACTACCTACCCGTACGCCCTCGCGGCGGACGGCGCGAGGACAAGGGCATCGACGTATGGCTCGCCCTCGAAACCTACGAGCAAGCCCTGCACAAACAATTCGACGTTATTGTGCTCATCACATCCGATGGCGACTATGTGCAGCTCGTGCGCAAGCTCAACTCGTTAGGCTGCAAGGTGATGATACTATCGTGGGACTTCGACTACACCGACGACCAGGGCCGCGAGGTTACCACCCGCACATCGCACGAACTGCTGCGCGAGGTTACCTACCCCGTGGCCATGCACGAACTCATCAACGAGGGCCTGCAAAACAACGACCCGCTCACCAACGGCCTGTTCACCGTACAGGACATGGGGCAACCCCGCCTATCGAAAGAGGTGATGTCTGAAGACTACATGAAAGCCCGCATCCTGAGCATAAACAGCGGCTACGGCTTCATCCAGTACCCCCCCAACAACCTGTTCTTCCACTACATGGACGTGGAGAACGGCGACTTTGGAGAGTTAATGGTGGGCGACCTCGTAGAATTCGTAATCACCCGCAACGAACGCGGCCAAGAAGTGGCCAAAAACGTGCACAAAATCCCCGACTACGAGGACGACGACACCAGCAACAGCTGGTAGGCATATCCACAACAACACACCCGGGGCGAGACTACAACAGTCTCGCCCTTAATATTTTACATCCATACAGTTTCCACAACAAATATTTTCTATTGGAAATATTTGTATATTTGAAAAAAGTAGCCTAACTTTGCAACGCAAAACAACAGCATAATCACATGACCAAAACCACACACCTACTAGTATCGGGCATAGCGCTACTTGCAGTCCTCAGCCTAACAGCCTGCCCATCGCAACGCCAACAACAAGCAAAGTCAAACAAAAAAATATCAACCATGAGCAACGTGAAACATCTGAGCAAGAGCGAGTTTCTGGCCAAAGTGGCCAACTACGAGCAGAACCCACAGGAGTGGAAGTATTTGGGCGATAAGCCTGCAATCATCGACTTCTACGCCTCGTGGTGCGGCCCATGCCGAATGCTTGCCCCCGTACTCGAAGAACTGGCCAACGAGTACGCCGACCAAATCCACATCTACAAGGTGGACACCGAGGCCGAACGCGAACTGGCCGCCGCATTTGGCATACGCAGCATTCCCACGCTGCTATTTGTGCCCATGCACGGACAACCACAAATGGCACAGGGCGCACTGCCCAAGCCTGCCCTGGTGGAGGCAATCCAAAAAGTGCTGCTAAACAAACAGTAGCCGCATGAAGGAGACCTTCTGCCGCATAAGAGCCGTACACCAGGCCATAGCCGAGTTTGAGCGCACCCTACAGCAACTACACGGGGTGTCGCTCAACGAGGCCATGCTGCTCTGCTCGCTGGCCGCAAAAAGCCCGCTATCGGCGGGCAGCATAGCCCAACAACTGGGCCTAAGCCATCCCAACGCCTCAAAGCTCATCCGCTCGGCCGAGGACAAGCACCTCATCGCCCGCACGCTGAATCAGGCCGACCGCCGAGGAATGCTCTTCGAACTCACGGAACAAGGCCGCTGCCGCCTTGAGCAAATCAACGCGCAGCCACTACCCATACCAGCAGCATTATGCCAACCTAATAACCAAGCCTAAACCATAAAATTTTTTTTATCCGAACCTCAAACCGAACAAAAATTCTCCCACCTCAGCCATCGCATGGCTTGCAGCAAACAGCATCATTTATGGCAGTTTGAAACACTCATTATAGCAAAAATTAGTACTTTGGCGCAACAAATTTATTTCCCCATGCCAAAAACCCAAATATCTACAACACTCAGGATGAATTTTCATCCATAAGATAAAGCCAATTCAGACGACCTTTTCTATACCAGCATAGCAAAAAAGGGACACAAATGCATAGTTAAATCGAAGATTTAGCACCAAAAATTGGCATATAGCCAACTGTAAGCACAGAATTTAAAGAACGATACGACTATACCAACCCCTTATTTATAAACTGAGCAGCAAATATGATGAAAAATGAAATAAAAGATATACAATGTAATGTATATAAATTTATGAGTATCAAAAAGATAAAAACAAAGACAACCGCATTTGTTTGAGAAACTTTGGTGTTCGATGATTATTTTGGGGTATAAAAAGCATCATTTAAAATGATGAAGCTAAGAAATAGCCATGAATTTTATAAGGATATGATATTTGAAGAAAATTGTATGGAAATAAACACTCCCACCAATGGGCTAATGCACTTGTTTAACCATGCAGGAACTGTTTGTGTCGATAATAATCCACTACACGATATAGAGTTTGCAAAAAATTATGCAATAGATTTTTATACCCACAATAATTTAATTGATTATCGTGAGGCCTGCGATTTGCACATTGGCAATTTTCTCCCCTAAGCCCAAATAAGGCGAGGAACACGACAAGCAGTTTGTGCGCAAGTACGGAAATTTCGTCATCGTCTATTATTTTAAAAGCACGCGAAAATACGACTACAACGCAATGCCTGAGTTAGTTTTATTTGATGATGAAACTAATGACACCATGTAGCACTACACAATTGGGCTACAGGCAGATAAAAAAACTAGAACCAATGTAAATTGCAGGCACTGTTGCAAAATTGGGGTATAAGTTGTAAATTTGCGCCCAGTTTATCGCCTAGAATCGAAGACGACAAAACTGCTAAAAATCAGTATAGCAACAACATAACGCAATATGGCTACAACAGCAGATTTCAAGAACGGCATGTGCATCGAGTTCAATGGAAAGATATACACCATTGTGCAGTTTCAGCACGTGAAGCCAGGCAAGGGAGGCGCATTTGTGCGCACCAAACTCAAGAGCATAGAGACGGGCAAAGTGCTCGAAAACACTTTCAACTCAGGCGTAAAGGTGAACGAGGTGCGCGTTGAGCGTCGCCCCTACCAGTTCCTCTACAAGGACGACATGGGCTACAACTTTATGCACGTGGAAACTTTTGAGCAGATTTCGCTCCCCGAATCGCAGGTGGACAACCCCGACCTGCTCAAAGAGGGACAGAATGTGGAGATGATGGTTGAGGCCGAGAAGGAGCAGATTCTTACCTGCGAGCTGCCCCCATTTGTGGAGATGGAAATAACCTACACCGAACCTGGTTTCAAGGGCGACACCGCCTCATCGAACGCGCTAAAACCCGCCACCATTGAGACTGGAGCAACCATCAGTGTACCTTTGTTCATCAACACTGGCGATAGGATTAAGGTTGACACCCGCACCCGCGAGTACGCCGAACGTATCAAGGACAAATAGTTTTCATTGTTTTACAAATTCGGGAAGACGACCACTGGAAACACCTCGGTGGTCGTCTTTTTTTTTGCCCTGCAGCTACAGCAACCTTACTATCGCATCGGCCTCAATGCCCCATGGATTAGGCGCGTAGCCGCTTTGCACCAAATGCAATTGCTGGCGAAGCCAAGCCTGTGCGTCGGCGAGCATCTTGGCATGGTCGAACGCCAATGGTGGAAGCGATTTGATGCTGAACCACTGCACACGAGCGGCATCGTCGGCTGCCTGGGGCGAATGCGCATCGCAGCGGGTTAGCCCCACAAAGGCCACCGACACCACTCGCTCACGGCTATCGCGATGCACCGCCGAATACACGCGCAGCTGCATCAGGTTGATGCCCGACAGCCCCGTTTCCTCGTGTAGTTCGCGGGCTGCGCACTGCTCAATGGTTTCGTCGATGTTCATGAAACCGCCTGGGAAAGCCCAGCAACCCTGATATGGCTCGTGCTTGCGCTCTATGAGCAGCACGCTGATGGCCGTGTGCTGGGCATCAATGCCCAACACAATACAGTCGGCGGTGAGCGCAGGATGCGGATATTGGTAGGTGTAGGGCATGTTCGTGGCTATCGTTCTAAACCTAAACGGTTATCGTTGATGCGATGGGTATAGTCCTGCACAAAAGCCCGAACGTATAACTCCATCTGATTGGCCAACAGCGCGATAGAATCCGACACCTGCGACTGTTCCAGCAGATTGCATAGCAGGTCGGGGTCGGCAGCCTTGTTGTATAGCCCAACCACCTGACCCTCAGGTGTTGCAGTGCTAAAGCGCAGCAAATGCTGGTCGCGCACAATGCTGTATAGGCCATCGGCAAAAAATATGGCATGGTGCGGCGTCGCGCTTTGTTCGAATATATTTTGACCCAAAGCAATAAATGGCTGGTCGTAGCCCAATAGCGCAAGTATCGAAGGCGTGATGTCGATATGCGAAGCAGCGCGCGAGTCGGCCTTTGGGGCAAGACTGCCATTGGGCGTGTAGAATATGAGCGGCACACGGTAGAGGTTGTTTGGCCCGTTGTAGATGGGCTTTGACACCAACGAGCCGTGATCGCTGGTTATCACAAACAGCGTGCTGTCGAACCATGGCTGCTGGCGCAACTGGGCAAACATATCGCGCAGCACGTCATCTACATATTTGACCGTCCACTCCATGGTTTCGGGCTTATAGCCGTTGTTGACAAATTGCTCGGGCAGCACGTATGGGCCATGCGAGGTGAGGGTGAACCAGGCGGTAAGCATGGGCGACCGCGCCTGCTTATGGTCGTCCACAATGCGCTGAGCCATAGCGTGGTCATATACACCCCAAGTGCCATCGTAGTCGGCGCTACCATACTCATTACGACCAATAAAATTACGATAGCCTGTATTGATTGCAAACTGCTCTATGGTGTAGCTGCCGGGGTTGCATCCGAAGTAAAAAGTTGTGGTGTAGCCCTTGTCGTTTAGCAAACGGGCCAGCCCGTCGATGCGGTTGGCAACGTAGTTCGACTGCATATACACAAACGGCGATAGCGACGGAAAACCGCCCATTATGGCGTTTATACCCTCGATGCTACGGCGACCAGTCGAGTAGGCATTGGTACATACGTAGGAATGAGCGCAAAGCGAATCGACAAACGACATAACACGGTCGCCGCCAGTGGTGTCGGTTTGCTGATAGTCGAACGTGCGGTAGAACGACGCTCCAATGCCTTCGAGTATGATTATAAATACGTTGGGCGTATTAACCATTGGCTGCGCTCCAACATAGTGTTTATGGGCATTTATGAGTTGTTCAGCCTGTTCGATGGGCATATAGGTGAGCCGCTCAACCCGATTTGTCGTCTCGTCGATGTTACGCAGAAAGGTGTAGGGCGTGTTTAGCACTATGGGCGTATTGGTGCCTGTATGGGTATAGCGCACGGCATCGCCCACTGCAAGCGGACGACCATTGTAGAAACCGCCACGAATGCAATAAACCATCAGCGTGCTAGCAATCAATATGGCCGCCACGCGTACGGCTACGAGCCTTTTTAGGGGCATCTTGGGCAGCGGCACAATTTTCACACGCAGGGCGAGCAAGCACAGCAAGGCAACGACGGCAGCGAATATAAGCACCATCCACCAGTAGGTGCCCATGTGGCTAAGGGCTATGCCCGTGGCATTTTCGTCGGCCATAAAATCGACCATGGCCACCAGCTGCGTGCGGGTGTTGGTGAAGCGCACAAATATGGTGTCGAACAGGTTGGCCGCTAAACCAAAGCTGTTGAGTACGCAGAACAGAATGTTGGTAATGCGCTGATATACAGAAGTTGTAACAAAACCAAAGGGCAACACCCTCATTAACACCACAATAAGGTTGAGATAGCAGATGGCCGCCAAGTCGAAGACCACCCCACCGCGAAGTATCAAAGCCCATTCGCTCGATGCGACACGGTACAAATCGCTGTTTAGGCCATAGAAGAGGCCACGCGATGCGTAGAGCAGCACAAAGGCCACCAACAGCTGATAGGCTGTGCCCCAATAGGCGTTCGCCTTGAATTTAGGGAGTTTTAGCATGATACTACTTTCAACAGAAATGACCTTCTACCCAATCAGTCCACGTTGCAAAAGAAGCTCGGCAATCTGCACAGCATTGGTGGCCGCTCCCTTGCGTAGATTATCCGACACCACCCACATATTCAGCGCGTTGGGCAGATTGGGGTCGCGACGTAGGCGGCCCACAAACACTTCGTCGCGATGCTGCGCCATGCGGGGCATGGGATAGATGTTGCGCGAAGGATCGTCCTGTACGCAAATGCCAGGCGTACAGCTCAACAGCTCCACAATGTCGCCCAGTTCGTAGCTGGTGCACAGCTCCACATTCACGGCCTCGGAGTGACCTCCCATCACTGGTACGCGCACAACAGTGGGACTAACCATTATACTGCTGTCGCCCAGTATTTTATGCGTTTCGTCAATCAACTTCTGCTCCTCGGTGGTGTAGCCGCTGGGCAGAAAATCGCCACCGTGCGGAAAGCAGTTCAGGTCTATGGGATGATGATAGGCCATATCGGCGGGCTTACCAGCGCGCTCGTCGAGCAGCTGCTGCACTGCCTTCACACCAGTGCCAGTAACCGACTGATAGGTGCTAATCACAATGCGTTTTATGCCATATTTGAGCTGCAGCGGGCGCAAAGCCACCATCAACTGTATGGTTGAGCAGTTGGGGTTGGCAATTATGCGCTGCTGCGGCGTTATGGTGTCGGGATTCACCTCGGGCACCACCAGCGGCACCTCGGGATACATGCGCCAGCACGACGAGTTATCGACCACAAACGTACCCACCTCGGCGAATCGCGGTGCCCACTGCTTCGATGTCGACGAACCAGCCGAAAATATTGCCACAGCAGGCTTTGCTGCCACAGCATCGGCAACCGACACCACCGGAATCTGACGGCCAGCAAATTCGACCGTTTTACCCACCGACCGCTCCGAGGCGGCGGCTATGAGCTCCGACACGGGGAATTTGCGCTCGGCCAGCACTTTTAACATTACGCTACCAACCAGTCCGGTTGCACCTACAACTGCTACTTTCATTGCTTGTTGAGTGTTTTAGTTTGATGCCGCCCAAAGCATTTTAGTCGGTTTTTGGCACAACAACAATGCGCTATTTGCGGCTAAATGCATAAATTTACACGGCATAAAATTAGCAAATTATGTGTATGAAGAACGCCATATTGCCCCTATTATTGTTCGTAGCCATCCCGTTTATGGCTTATAGCCAGGCCACTAAACTACGTTTGTCCGACTATCCCGTACTCATAACCAACAACCAGCCCTTTAGCATGCGCGTTGATGCTGTAGATGCCGATGGCAATATCGATGTAAACTATAACGGCCCTATTATACTCGATTTTCTCGACTGCGAAGGCACCCTACAGAGAGATGCAGCCACGTTCGAGAATGGTACAGCACTAATCAATAATGTTCGCATAACATCACCATCTGCTGATGGCGTGGGCTATTTCAAGCTACAGGCCAAATCCAATGACCTTACACCCGACAACACCGTCACAATGGCCATGGGCCTAAACCCGCAAACACATATAGATGAATCATTTGAGGGCGATTTGCCCGCATGGACGGGGATAGAGAAATGGAAATTGGACGATGCGAACCCAATTTCAGGGGCTAAATCGCTGAAACACAATGGTAATTCTGCCACAAAGGACACATTACTTTTCTCACTTCCCGATACCTTGAAAGGACAAGCTGTGGAATGGCAGTTTACCATGCGCAATGGTAAATGGACAACCACTACCTCAAACTATTTTTACATGGTGCTAGCAGCCTCTGAGTCAGATATATCTAATAAAAACGGCTATGGTATGGCAGTAGGAATTGTTGGAACTACGGGCAAGGACAAGAAGATTGAATTATGGGAATTTCAGGGAACTACACGACGTACCTTAATCGCATCAGACACATTGTGGGGCGAGAATCGCTCCATTAACTTGCGGGCTGCGCTAATGCCTAACGGAAAACTATCAATGTGGCTAAAACCTAGCACTATTGACCACTGGCAACTAATTGGAAGTACCGAAATAAGCACGACTATTACTCCTTCGGTTGGAGGTTTTATATTTGTTTGCTCTGCAACTCGGGCTGGTCAACTCACCATCGACAACGTCCAAATCCGTTCCATGGAGTTCCCTGGTGCGCCTGCCCCCCAACCCACATTAGGCACTTGGGGTCAATTAGTTATATCGGAGATAATGCCCCACGAAAAGGCCGAAACATTACATAAACGCAAATATATCGAACTATACAATCCAACAGCCGAACCGGTAAACATCGCGGGATGGCGATTTAGGCGCAACGATAAAATGACCACTCTGCCAGCTACCACCATAGAGCCAGGCGAGTATGCGCTCCTATGCTTTAGCGCTGCGGCTGCAACCGATATGGCAGAATATGGCAAAACCATAACTGTGGACCACTCTGTTGCACCGTTGGTTGATGGTGCAACGCTAAAACTGCTCAACGCCGAGGGCGGCATAGTGAGCTTGGTGCAATACTCCAAGGCTTGGTATGTTCCCAGCGAATTGGCCAACACCAACTCGTTAGAAGTCATAGACTTGAGCAACCTGAGCGGCGACATGAGCAACTGGGCTGCGTCGGCCGACAGCAAGGGCGGAACGCCCTGCGCTCCCAACTCGGTGGCCGCACCAAACCCCGACCAACTCCCATTCACGGCCACATGCTGGGCCACAGACCCAACGCATGTTTACATAGCATTTAGCCGACTGCTAAACCCACAGAAAGCAGGCCAAAACGCCATGTATAACATCAGCAACAGCATTGGTGAGCCCTACGAGGTTATGGTTTCGGACAATTACGACGCAGTGGAACTCACGCTGAACAAAACTTTGGCCGAGGGCCAACGCTACCGCCTCACCATGGCCGATAGCCTCACCGACATCAGCGGACTGCCCCTCGACAACCGCGAATTGGAGCTGGTGCTGCCCAGTGCAGCGCATCCTAACGATGTGATTGTGAACGAAATACTATTCAATGCCCCCACGGGTGGCACCAAGTACGTGGAGCTCTACAACCGCTCCGACAAAACAATCGACCTGAGCACTTTGCGTTTGGCTAAGCGTAGCTCTAAGGATAGCATCGAATCGCCAAATGCTGCATCCGAGCGCACACACTTGCTACATCCAGGCGACTACGCCGTGGTAAGCACCAGCTCCAACCTGGTGGCCGCGCACTACACCGTGCGCAACCCCGACGCTCTGATTGAGGTCGCAAAAATGCCATCGTATGCACAAGACGGCGGTGTGGTGGTGCTGCTCGACACCGCCCGCACCATAATCGATGAGGTACGCTACACCGCCAAGATGCATAATCGCCTGCTTTCCAACGTAAAAGGCGTTGCACTTGAGCGCATAAACCCCAACGCGCCCTCGGCCGAGCCCACATCGTGGCAATCAGCGGCTGCAGCAGCGGGCTTCGGCACGCCCACCTATCGCAACTCGCAACACTCCGACGAAGCCGCACCCAAAGCCACAGGCGCGTTTGCCCTCGCCCCCGAAACCTTCTCCCCCGACGGCGATGGCTACAACGACTACCTATTGCTCACCTACAAACTGCCCGAACCTGGCTATTTGGCCAACATACGCATCTTCAGTTCGGCTGGCGTGGAAGTTTACCGCTTGGGCAACAACCTAACGCTGGGCACCGAGGGACAGCTACGCTGGGACGGCAATAATAACAATGGCTCTAGGGTTCCTGTAGGCATCTACATTGTACATGTGGAATACTTCAATCTAAGCGGCAAAGTGGAGCACCAGAAACTGGTTTGCGTTGTAGCACGAAAATAACCCAAACAGCCACAAATGTTGATTTTTACAGACATATTCTGCATATCGATTGATGTATAATTAGTGCAGATTTACGATTGAATCGAAAAATTGTACGCATAACCTTATATCCACATCTCTCCAGTGGGGGCTCTGTTTGAGAACCTACATCTACGTAGCAATAAGCCCGAAACCTCCGTGTGGGACTACAGAGCGAGCGTATCTATATCAAACCATCGGATTGGCTAATTTTGTCCATTTTTTGCTACCTTTGCAACGTACAACAGAAACGCATAGCACAGCCATGAACAGAACAAAACTAACAGCCACTCTACTTGCAATAGCCACTACCATGCTGCTTGCCTTGGGCGCAAAAGCTCAATCGCAGAGCATAGTACAGCAGCTGCAAAACCGTGTAAACGGACAGGGTACGGTGGTGAT
>JAFWUG010000088.1 GCA_017524185.1 Bacteroidales bacterium | reverse complement strand
CTGAGCGTCGTCGCGCTGGCAGAGGAACAGGGTCACGGGGACCTCCTTCAGGTGGACCTCCACGCTCGGATAGAGTTCCTCACCACCAAAGGTCTGATAGATTTGCCCAATGCTGCTTTTGAACGAGTCGTCCTTCTCAGTTCCAAAGAGAGCCGAACCTCCAAATTTTTCGCGCAATCCATTGATAGCCTCCATCGCATTCTCATAGGTAGCGTGGAAAGGCTCTTCCTTGGTCGTCTTATCGATTGTTAGCCGTTCGTAATCGTAATTGTCGAGGGTGTCGAGGGCATAGGTATAGTCTGTAACCACCTCAAACAAAGCGTTTGTGTCGTCGTTCGATAGCAGTGGCTGGTTTTGGATTGTGCGCCCCAACATTCCCACCAGTTGGCGTAGCTCTCCAATCTGCTCCTTTCGGATGCGCTCATTGACGGCATAGCCCTTAACAAGGTAGTCTTTGATGATCCTACGAGCCCAAATGCGGAAAGCAGTACCGCGCTTGCTATGAACACGGTAACCTACAGAGATGATGACGTCGAGGCTATAAAAGGGAACTGGCTTCTTAACGCCATTAACGTGTAAAAAATGCACGTTATTCTCTTCTTTTTCGAGTTCGCCCTCTTTGAAGACATTAAGAATATGTCTACGCACGTTTGACTCTTCCTTGTCAAACAGCGATGACATCTGTGAGACGTTAAGCCACACCGTCTCATTCTCCAGGCGGACATCAATCTGCGTCTGTCCGTCCTCCGTCTGATATATTACGATTTTATTCTCTTCCATTGTTCTGCAAAGTTACACTTTATTTAATTTGTTGTGCATTGCAAATGTTTAAGTATTGTAGCGCTATGCTTGATGTGTCCGTTGTCTTGTTTAGATAGCCTCTAAATAAGCCTTCTTTTGCCACAAACTGACGCCATTTTAAGTATAAGGGTATGCATATATGCCAATAAACCGAAACCAAAGCCATGCAGGCCATCAGTAAGCATCCCATCATCGACATCGCCACGGGCGATGAGCACACATTCATGTTCAAAGGGCAGACTGTGCGCGCCCCCAAGCATCTCACCATAGCGGCAGCCTTGCATAGGGCTGGATTCCCCATCCACAGCCATAGCCTCCAACATCGCGAGCGCAGCCTCGAATGCGGCATCGGCAAGTGCGGAGCCTGCGAGATGCTGGTCGATGGCGTAGTACGCCGCATATGCATTACCCCAGTAGATGGAGTAAGCGATGTGCGTGAAGTGCAGCAGCAGCATAGCCCTGCTACCATAGCGCAGCCCAGTGTGCAACCGCAATCGGCGCGGGTCTATCGCACTTCGGTGGCCATTATCGGCGCAGGCCCTGCAGGGCTGGCCGCCCGCGAAACGCTCATGCAGCTCGGCATCGACTGCTTAGTTGTGGATAGCAATCCGCGCATTGGCGGGCAGTTCAACATGCAAACGCACCAGTTTTTCTTTTTTGAGAAAGAGCGCAAATTCGGCGGTATGCGCGGATTCGACATCGCCAGCACGCTGGCGGGCAGCAATACCGACGGCATTCTGCTCAACAGCACCGTTTGGGATATACTCGAGGGCAAACGCCTGGCCGTTAAGAATATAAGCACCAGCGAGATTTACTACATCGAGGCCGACCATTTGGTGGTGGCCACAGGCGCAGTGCCTTTCATGCCCGTGTTCGAGAACGACGACCTGCCCGGCGTTTATACCGCAGCCGTGGTGCAAAAGATGATGAATCAGGAACTTACGCTCCTCGGGCGTAATGTGCTCACTGTGGGCGCGGGCAACATAGGCTACCTCACCAGCTACCAGCTCATGCAGGCTGGCGCGAGGGTTAAGGCCATTATTGAGGCCATGCCCCACGAGGGCGGTTTCCCCGTACAGGCCAATCGCGTTAGGCGTTTGGGCATACCCATAATGCTTGGCAAGACGCTTGTACGCGCCATACCCAATGCTGATAGAACGGGAATTATTGGTGCGGTAATTGCTGATTGTCAGAATTTTAAACCCATTGCTGGTACAGAACGCGTAATAGAAGGGATTGATGCTATAAATATATGTACTGGTCTTGTTCCCGACGACCAGCTGCTCACCAAGGGCTACGAGGTGTTTGGGCGCAACTGCCATGGTGCGGGCGATGCCATACGCATTGGCGAAGGAACCAGTGCAGTGCTACGAGGTAAGCAGGTGGGCTACGAAATTGCACAAGCAATGGGCCTACGCCTGCAATATAGCAACTATCTAAATATCAGCAGAGAATATATCGATAGCCAACAACACCCCATAAAAGTACTCGAACAACCCAACACGCCAAGCTCCGAACGCTGTGCACGGCCTTTCGTAGTGGCCGACTGCCTCTACGGTTTCGCTTGCAACCCCTGCACGTTTGCCTGTCCGCATAAGGCCATAAGCAAGTCCACTACCAGCAGTACGCCCACCATCGACTACAGCAAATGCGTGGGCTGCATGGAGTGTGTGTACCAATGCCCTGGATTGGCCATTTTTGGATATAACACGCAGCAAAACAAGCTATTCTTGCCCATCGAGTACGAAGCCCACGAGGGCGACGAGGTGTTCCTAGTCGACAATCAGGGGCAGGCAGTGGGCGAGGGCGTGATTGAGAAAATATTGGTCAAGCCCAATAAAACCAACGTGGCGCGGGTGCAAAGCACCACCCTGCAGGCCGACGAACTGCTGCGTGTGCGCGGATTCATAGCCAAGGCCAACATGCCGAAGCCCGTGGAGCTAAGCCCCGTGGGCGATGCCGAGCCTGCACGTGCTTATGTGTGTCACTGCGAGGACATCGACATCGACACGTTGCTACGCGCCATCGGCAAGCGCCGCTCCATCTCCATCGACGAGGTGAAGCACATCACGCGCTTGGGCATGGGCACATGCCGTGGCAAGCGTTGCATACGCCGCCTACGCACCCTGCTCGCCCCCATGGGCATTGAGGTTGTGGGCGATGCCACCCCACGCGGCCCGCTAAGCAACCAAATCACCCTCGGCGAGCTGCAACCGCGCCCCATGCCCGAAACCTACGTCACCAGCCGCGCCACCCAGCGCATCGACACGCCCGTGCTGATTGCGGGCGGCGGCATGGCTGGCACATCAGCGTTCCGATTTATGGCCGAGGCTGGTCAGCAGCCCGTGTTGCTCAACCATGGGCGCGGGTCGAGCTGGCGCAACATTGCCGGTGGCCGTCCTGCGTTCTCGCTCCCCGAGATAGCCGACATCGCAACGCGCTCGCACGGCCACTTCAAGGAGCTGCAGGCCAAGAGCAACATCAACTATCGCCCCATAAACTACGTGGGCTTTGCCCACGATCAGGCCACCTATCAGCAGTTGGAGGCATCGAAGGCTTGGAGCGATGCATATATGGTTGAGCCTAAGGATTTTGCCAAGGAAATTGCTCCAGGAATCAACCCGCAGCTGGGCAGCACCTATCTGGGTGCGCTCATCACCCGCGATTGCTGGCAGGCCACGCCTGGCCTCACCATCGATTTGCAGCGCCAGCTGGGCATCGAGCGCGGCGGCACGGTGGCCGAGGATTGCGAACTGATTTCGGTGCATCGCGATGGCAAGGGCTACGTAGCGTTGGCGCGTAACCACGAGGGGCAGTACGTGGAGTATCATACGCCGCACTTTGTGAACGCATTAGGCCCCACGGGCGAGCGATTCAACCGCCAACTGGGAATGTTTACGGGCTTATATCCTGTTAAGCATCAGGCGTTTATAACCCGCAGGTTGCCCATGCTTGGACCCAACGGCAGGCCGCTCGATATGCTCATAGATCGCCGCAACTACAAGGGTTTTGTGGCTGTCTATGGGCAGCAATTGGCCGAAACGGGGCAAATAATTGCCTGCGCTTCGCCCATGTCGGATCCATCCGAAAGTGGCAAATCGCTAAAAATAAACACATTAGACTTCATGGAGATATGCTCTGAAGTATTCTCCCTATGGCTGCCTGAACTCAAAAACGTTGGTTTCCAAGCTTTCTGGGCGGGCTACTACGGCGAGCCGCGCATGTATTGCGACCCGCAAAATGGCCTGCTAACAGGCCTGCGCGGACACGGCTTCATGCTCAGCATGGGACTGGCTCAAATGTACGTGGATGCCTATATGGGACGGCCTGTCCCCGACTATTTCGTCCGCCTATCGCTCAATGGCGATGGCTTGTTGGAGAAAGCGTTTAAGTAGAATTTAGAAGTCAGAAGTCAGAATGTAGGGACGAATAATCATCCGCCCAATGTACGGACGCGATTTATCGCGTCCTCCAGAACGCATCGCCGCAGCGCATTGCGTCCGAACACCCGTAGGCAAGGGGGCATGTCCCTTTTGTCTATAAACAAAGAAACAAAATCGTGGCTTGCCACGTCTATGTAGATATTAACTGTAGATGTATAAATAACTGAATATCAACAACAACACGTATCAAATTGGGCTTATTCCGAAAAAAAAATAGCCCAGTGCCGCTTACGTTATAAATTTACCCTACCTTTGCGTCCTCAAATCTATAATCGGCAGAGCCATTTAGGCCGCGCCAAAACAATAAACCACGGAGTAAAACCCAAAACTTTCTGTCTATGGACAAACAAAGAACAGTAAAGGAGCTAGACGAGGTTGTAATCCGATTTTCGGGCGATTCCGGAGACGGTATGCAGCTGGTTGGCACGTTGTTCGCCGATGCTTCTTCGCTATTCGGCAATGGTGTAAACACCTTCCCCGATTATCCCGCCGAGATTCGCGCCCCTCAGGGCACTATTGGCGGTGTGTCTGGATTTCAGGTGCACCTTGGCAACAAAAAGGTGAACACACCTGGCGACTATTGCGACGCACTGGTGGCCATGAACCCCGCCGCTCTTAAAGCTACCCTGAAATGGGTGAAAAAAGGCGGTATTATCATCATGGATACCGATGAGTTCACCGAGAAAAACTACCAAAAGGCGGGCTACAAAACCTGCGATGCCGTGGAGGAGCTCAACCTGCACGACTATAATTTGGTACCCGCTAACATCACCTCGCTAACCAAGGAGAGCCTGAAGGACAGCGGCTTGGACAACAAGTCCATCGTGCGCTGCAAAAATATGTTCGCCCTGGGTATGGTGTACTACATCTTCGACCGTCCGCTGGAGTTCACCAACAAATACTACGAGGAGAAATTCAAGAAAAAGCCCGAAATTGTTGAGGCTAACAAGAAAGTGCTTCGCGATGGCTACAACTACGCCGAGAATGCGCAGGCCATTGCCAGCACCTACCGCATAAATCCGGCCACCGAGTTGCCCAAGGGTCGCTACCGCTCAATCAACGGTAACACGGCCACCGCTTGGGGTTTGATTCTTGCTGCCGAAAAGGCCAACCTGCCCCTGTTCTGCGGTTCGTACCCCATCACCCCCGCCACCGACATCTTGGTGGAGTTGGCTAAGCGTAAAGATTTGGGTGTTAAGACCTTGCAGGCCGAAGACGAGATTGCAGGCATCTGCACCTCTATAGGTGCTGCTTTTGCTGGCAACTTTGCCGTTACCACCACTTCGGGCCCTGGCCTGTCGCTCAAGTCGGAGGCCATGGGCTTGGCCGTAATGACCGAGCTGCCGCTGGTTGTGGTCGATGTGCAGCGCGGTGGCCCTTCAACTGGTTTGCCCACCAAAACCGAGCAGTCGGATCTGATGCAGGCACTCTACGGCCGCAACGGCGAAGCTCCCATGGTGGTTATTGCCGCCAGCTCGCCCAGCAACTGCTTCCATTACGCTTTCTGGGCTGGTAAGATAGCCCTGGAGCACATGGTTCCCGTTATTCTGCTCACCGACGGTTTCATAGCCAACGGCACCGAGCCATGGCGCATCCCCAACACCGCCGACTATCCCGAAATTAAAGCCCCAATCGTACCCGCTGGCACCACCGACTACATGCCATACGCTCGCGACGAGAAACGCTTGGCACGCCGTTGGGCTCACCCTGGCACTAAGGGCGTAGAGCATCGTCTGGGTGGCTTGGAGAAGGATTTCCTGAAGGGTAGCGTATCGCACGACCCCATCAACCACCAAAAAATGGTGGATATACGCGCTGAGAAGGTTGCCCGCGTGGCCGATTTTATCCCTGAGCAAGAGGTGTTTGGAGCAAACAACGCCGACCTGCTTGTGGTGGGCTGGGGTGGTACGCACGGACATCTGCTCACCGCTGTTACCGAGATGCAGCAGCAGGGCAAGAGCGTTGCGCTATGCCACTTCAACTACATCAACCCGCTACCCAAAAACACCCGCGAAATACTCAGCCGCTACAAAAAAATCGTTGTATGCGAGCTCAACGAGGGGCAGTTCGCCAACTATCTGCGCATGAACTTCCCCGAGTTCAACTATCAGCAGATGAACAAGGTACAGGGTCTGCCGTTCACGGCATCAGAGCTAATCGATAAGTTTAATCAAATACTGGAGGGCAAATAATCATGGCCGAAGAATATACAACCTACACAGCGCAATGCTTTAAGAGCGATCAAGAGGTACGCTGGTGCCCCGGATGCGGCGACCACGCCATATTGGCCTCGGTTACCAAAGCTCTGCCCGAGGTATCGAAACTGCTCAAATACAACTCGGAGCGCTACGTATTTGTGTCGGGCATTGGCTGCTCGAGCCGATTCCCCTACTATGTGGACACCTATGGTTTCCACGGCATACACGGACGCGGCGGCGCTATAGCCACTGGCGTTAAGGTGGCCAACCCCACCCTGAGCGTGTGGCAAATATCGGGCGACGGCGACTCGCTGGCCATCGGCGGCAACCACTTCATTCACGCTGTGCGCCGCAACATCGACATGAACCTGATACTGTTCAACAACCAGATCTACGGTCTGACCAAGGGACAGTACTCGCCCACCTCGCCCCTGGGCAAAATCACCAAAACCTCGCCCTTTGGTACGGTTGAGCATCCTTTCAACCCCGGCGAGCTGGTAATTGGTGCGCAGGGCAAGTTCTTCGCCCGCTCCATCGATGTGGATTTGAACCTCACCACTGAATTGCTGGTTGAGGCAGCCAAGCACGACGGATACTCGGTGGTTGAGGTGCTACAGAACTGCGTGATATTCAACGACAAGGCTCATGCCTACATCACCGACCGCGAGAACCGCGCCGACCGCACCATCGTGCTGAAGCATGGCGAGAAGATGCTCTTTGGCAAGGATCGCAACAAGGGCTTGGTGCTCGAAGGCCGTAAGCTGAAGGCCGTTACCGTGGGTCAGGATGGCTACACGCTCGACGACGTGCTAACGCACGATGCCACCACCGCCGACCCTGGCATCCACATGATGCTGGTGGCCATGGAAGGCCCCGAAATGCCTGTGGCTTTGGGGGTTATCCGCAACGTTGCTGCCGCCACCTACGACGATGGCGTGCGCGACCAAGTGGCCGAGGTGATGAAAACCGCCAAGATTCACAACGTGCAGGAGCTGCTCAACAGCGGCGAGACCTGGGAGGTGTAGGCCTCCAGCACCCCGCACAACCAATAGCGAAAGGGAATCCCAAGGGGTTCCCTTTTCGCATGTTTATGGGTTAGGATGCGCATTTTTATGCTCGCGTATTATATTGATTATCAATTTGTTATTAAAATCGATAAAAAACCTATCGATTTTTAAGAAAAAAGTGCCTTTTCCTTTTGAAATGTCATTATTAAAGCAGAACTTTGACGTGTGATTTCAAGGGCTGGTTTGCCCAACCCTCAAACACGTAACTTGTTCTAACTTAACATTATAGTAATGGACGTTAAAAAACTGATGAGCGACCTGGAAGCCAAACACCCAGGCGAGAAAGAGTACCTACAGGCTGTACACGAAGTGCTGGAGTCGGTAAGCGAAATCTACGACCAACACCCCGAGTTCGCCAAGGCCAAAATCATTGAGCGCATGGTTGAGCCCGACCGCGTGTTCACCTTCCGTGTTACCTGGGTGGACGACAAGGGCGAGGTTCAGACCAACCTCGGCTACCGCGTGCAGTTCAACGGTGCTATTGGCCCCTACAAAGGCGGTCTGCGCTTCCACAAGGCTGTAAACGTTTCGATGCTCAAATTCTTGGGCTTCGAGCAGACCTTCAAAAACGCTCTCACCACCCTGCCCATGGGCGGCGGTAAAGGTGGTTCCGACTTCGATCCCGTTGGCAAGTCCGACGCCGAGATCATGCGTTTCTGCCAGGCCTTCATGCTCGAGTTGTGGCGCATCGTTGGTAAGGATACCGACGTTCCCGCAGGCGACGTAGGCGTTGGTGGTCGCGAGATTGGCTACATGTATGGCATGTACACCAAGCTGGCTCGCGAGTACAACGTAGGCGTACTCACCGGCAAGGGCATGACCTGGGGCGGCTCCAAGATTCGTCCTGAGGCCACTGGCTTCGGCGCTCTGTACTTCGTACAGCACATGCTCGAGAAGGCTGGCAAAGACCTCAAGGGCAAGAAGTTGGCTCTCTCTGGCTTCGGCAACGTGGCTTGGGGTGCTGCCCTCAAGACCCTCGAGCTGGGCGGTAAGGTGGTGGCCATCTCTGGCCCCGATGGCGTTTGCGAAATCGCCGACGGCATCACCCCCGAGATGATCGACTACATGCTCGAAATGCGCGCCTCGAACCGCAACAAGGTTGAGGACATGGCCACCAAGTTCCCTGGCAAGGCCAAATTCACCGCTGGCAAGAAGGCTTGGAGCGTTAAGTGCGACATCGCACTGCCCTGCGCTTTCCAGAACGAGTGCAACGGCGACGACGCTAAGGAGTTGCTCGCCAATGGCTGCTGGTGCGTAGCCGAGGTTTCGAACATGGGCTGCACGCCTGAGGCCATCAAGGCTTTCCAGGATGCCAAGATTCTGTTCGCTCCTGGCAAGGCCGTTAACGCTGGTGGCGTTGCTACCTCGGGCCTCGAGATGACCCAGAACGAAATGCACATCAGCTGGACCGAGGAGGAGGTTGACAAGAACCTGCACCAGATCATGAACAGCATCCACGAGGCTTGCGTGAAGTTCGGCACCAAGAAGGATGGCTACATCAACTACGTTGATGGTGCTAACATCGCTGGCTTCATGAAGGTTGCTCAGGCTATGCTCGAGCAGGGTACTATCTAGTCCCAAACCTACACAACAAATCGAGCGAGTCCCCAAGTGGGGGCTCGCTTTTTTTGTTACTGATATTCAACTGGATATATTCAAAAATCTCCTTTCTAAAACCGTAAATGTTTGGAATTGTATTCCGAATTTTCATTGAAAATTCGGAATAGCGTTCCGAATATTTCATGATTTTCAAGAATTTAAATACGAATATTTCATGAAAATATGGAACTCAATTCCGAATATTTGAGTAAAAATCGTAGTAGTATTCCGAATTTTTGTAACTTTGTGGCTCTAAAAATATGGTGCTATGATAACGCGTGTGTTGAAACAAGAGGCTCTGAATGAGGAGAATACGTTTCTGTTTGGTGCGAGGCAAACGGGTAAAACCACCCTGATGCTACAGCTATTCCCCAACGCCAAGCACTACGATCTGTTGGAGAGCAATACCTTTGAGCGGCTGCATCGCAACCCGTCGTTGCTGCGGCAAGATCTGGAGCTGTGCGAAAGCGGTACATTGGTTATCATCGATGAGGTGCAGATGTTGCCCCAGCTGCTCAACGAGGTGCAATGGCTCATCGTGCGCAAGGGCATCAGGTTCATACTCAGCGGCTCGAGTGCCCGCAAACTCAAACGTAGCAACGTCAACATGCTTGGCGGCAGAGCGTCGCAAACCGTCATGTATCCGCTCACAAGCGCAGAAATACCTGATTTTGATATTGTTAAGGCCGTAAATCAGGGCTTAATTCCAAGGCACTACTTGGCCAACTCCAATAGGTACTGGACCATGCTACAGGCCTACGTTTCGGTGTATCTGCAAGAGGAAATAAAGGCCGAGTCCATGGTGCGTAACCTCAGCACTTTTACCCGTTTTTTGGAGGCCGCCGCGCTAACCAACGGCGAGATGGTGAACTACAGCAACATTGCGCAGGACTGCGGCATCGACTCAAAAACCATTGCGTCGTATTTCTCGATTTTGGAGGAAACGCTGATTGGCTACATGATTCCGGCCTACACCAAAACCATAAAGCGGAAGGTGCGGCAGGCTCCGCGTTTCTACTTCTTCGACGTGGGCATACCCAACTATCTGCTTGGCCGTCGCAACCTGAGCCCAGGCTCAACCGACTTTGGTCATGCTTTCGAACATGTTATTATTCAGGAAATTATAGCATACTTGGGCTATAATGGCAAGCTGGGCAAGCTGTCGTATTGGCACACCTACACCAACCACGAGGTTGACGCGGTGCTGGGCGAGGCCGAAGTGGCCATCGAGATAAAGTCGGTGGCCGAGGTGCAATCGCGCCATCTGCGAGGGCTAAAGGCGTTCAAGGAGGAGCATCCCAACGCGTGGCTGATGGTGGTGTCGCTCGACGAAAATCTGCGCCTTTTCAATGGCGTGGAGGTGTGGCCAGCAAAGCAGTTCCTTGCAAAGCTCTGGAATGGAGATATTTACTGAATGAAATCGATTTCTTGACTACATCGCTGTAGTTTTTTGTGCGCTGGTGCGTCTAATTTGCAGAGATGAAACCAACAATGACACAGCAAGAGTTTGAAACCATGGTTAGGGAGCATCGCGGCACAATCTACACCGTGTGCTACATGTTCTCCACCGACAGGGACGAGGTGGCCGACCTGTTCCAGGAGGTTCTGATTAACCTTTGGAGGGGTGCCGGCACCTTCAGGGGCGATAGCGCGCTAAACTCCTGGATCTATAAGGTGGCGCTGAACACCTGCATCACCTGGGACAGGAAGAACAAGCGCAGCGTGAATGCCGAGCCCCTGTCGATGAACATCGACATGTTCGACAGCAGTGCCGAAAACACGCGGCAGGCCAACATGCTGCGCGAGCGCATAGCCCGCCTCAATCCCTTCGACCGCGCCATTGTGCTACTCTGGCTCGAGAACATCAGCTACGAGGAGATTGGCCAAATTGTGGGCATCAGCACCTCCAACGTGTCGGTACGCCTGGTTCGCATCAAGGAACAGCTCAAAAAAATGCAGTGAAATGGAGACAATCGACAATACCCAGCAAGAAATGCAGCAGCAGCTGCAACAGATTAAGGCTCAGGTTAATGAGCAACAAGTAATCTCTGATAGAATGCTTCGCAATGCGATGAAGTGGACTGTTCACCAAATTAAATGGCGCACCTGCTACATCGAGTATATTTCGGCCGCTTTTGTCATACTATTATGCCCTGCTCTTGTGCAGGTGTACTCACTTTTATCTACAATAATTTTAATGGTATTTATAATAGGGGCGTTGGCTGTTACCATAGCTTTGCATCGAATGCTCCCCAGCATGGACAAAGACCTAGTACATACTGCACAGAAACTCATCAAATTCAAACGGCTAAAGTTACTCTACTGGAAAATTACACCGTGGATTGCTGGTTTTTTATATGGAGTTATGATATGGGGTTTTATGAAAGCGCATCCCTCTGCTTCAACTAAATATTTAATAGGCTTTATAGTAGGTGTTTGCGTGGGAGGGGTAGTTGGCATTATAATCGCGCAAAGACTTCATACAAAGATTATGAAAAAGACCGATGCGCTACTCGCCCAACTCGAGGAACTGCAAGAGGAGTAAGCTACAGCCCAACGCCACGCTTGCCGCTGCCCCAGCGCATGGGGCGGCGGTAGGCAGAGCGTGGAGTACAACAGCAACCAACTGAATTTTAATTGTTTACAGTTTGTTTTGTACGCTATGCAACAGGCACAGCGCAAACGCAGTCTTTTGTTTAAAAGAAAAACCACAACCACAATGAAGAATATCAACGCAACAATTATCGCCGCCATGCTGATGCTGATTTGCGGCACAGTCCACGCGCAGTCGGCACAGCAGCAACGCCTTACCAACCATGTCTATTTCCTGGCCAGCGACTCGCTCCGTGGGCGCGATGCGGGCAGCACCGATGCGGCCAAAGCCGCAGCCTACATAGCGCAGCAGTTCGAGGGAATTGGCATTGAGCCATATTTTGAAGGTGGCTGGTATCAAGGTTTTGAGTATGCTGGGCGGAGTTGCAAGAACGTGGTGGGCATCATCCATGGGGCCGACACCGCGCTAAGGCATGAGTTAATCGTAATTGGGGCGCACTACGACCATCTGGGCGTTGGCCGTAACGGCAAGATTTACAACGGCGCCGACGACAATGCGTCTGGCACGGCCACAATCATCGAAATGGCGCGTATTCTGAAAGACAAACCGCTCAAGCGCAGCGTTATGATTGCGGCCTTCGATGCCGAGGAGAAGGGGCTACACGGCTCGGCTGCACTGGCCAAACAGCTGGATGTGGGTAACGTAAAGTTGATGATGAGCATCGACATGGTGGGCTGGCTGCACAAGGGCAAGGCGCTGCAGCTCAACGGCGCGGCCACAATCGTGGACGGCAAGACACTGCTCAACCAAACAGCCCGGCGCATGCAGCTAAAAGTGGATGTGAGCAGCTTCGAGACGAGCCTTTTAACTGCTACCGACACGCGCAGCTTCGCCAAGAAGAACGTGCCCACGCTGGCCGTAACCACGGGCTTGAAGTCGCCCTACCACAAGCCCGAAGATGATGCCGAACTGATTGATTATGAGGGTTTAGACCAAATCACCAACTACCTTGCCGAGGTTACCGAACAGCTGGCCAACGCGCCCAGCCTGCAAGCATCGGGGCGAATCGCTCCCGTGCATAGCGGCAGTCGCAGGGCGTTCAGCATTGGCCCAACAGCATCGGTTGTGAATGGGCGCATAGCCTTTCCCGATGCCGCTTTCGATGGCCGCAGCCGCTACGGGTTCGAGGTGGGTATGGTGGCGCAGCTCAGGCTAATCAAGCATTATTTGAGCTTTGAGGCGAAGGTGCTCTACGCGCACCACAACGCCAAGCTGCCCGATGCCAACAACCTCTACAACTCCTACCTGCCCTACCATCAGGAAGCCGTGATGGTGCCTGCTGGCCTATTGCTCCGAATGGCCGACGAGTTTGGCATCGACCTCTACTGCGGCCTGGGAGGTTACTATGGTCGTGTGCTGAAGGCCAGCATTAGCGGGCAGTCCATGGCAGCCATCAGCACCAACCAGTATGGGCTTGTTTGGTCGATTGGCATGGAGCTTGGACGGTTCAGGCTGGGCGGCGAGTGGCGCCATCAGCTCAACCCGCTATTCGTTGGCGATGGAATGCCGAATGCCAAGCACCGCACGGCGGTGTTCAATGTGGGATGGATGTTTTAGGGAATAGAAATTATTCCGCAGCCGCAGTGGCATAATCCAAAAAGTATTGTTTGCAGAAATCGTTGAACTTGGGCGCGGCGCAGCAGCACTACACGAAAATACCGTATATTAAACCCCAACGCACTCACAACGCAAGCCTCCCTAGAACGTATAGCTCACGCCCGCCTGTACCCCTAGCCGGTGGGTGGGGTACAGGTACCAGTAGTGGTTGCGGTGGGCCGTGAGGTTGGTGATGTTCAGGAAGGCCGAGGCGCGGCGGTTGTAAATGTACTCCAGCCCTAGGTTGGCGCACACATTGCCCTCGAGCATCAGCGACTGGCCTCCGCTGGGGTTGGCTACATGGCGTTATGGTAATGCAAAAATAGTGTTTAATCGTCAACAATCAAAGTTTCCGAACAACTTTTTGTATCTACTTGTATATCAATTTAAAGCAAGCAAAACAGGTGTAACACTTTGTGCTACACCTGTTTTGCTTTTTGTGTTGGACTTTTTGTTGGTATTACTTCACCTCCTCGAAGTCCACATCGGTTACCTCTTGGTCGGGGGCTTGCTGGCCGCCCTGTGCGCCTGCACCAGGGTTGGCACCGGGGTTGGCGTTGGCCTGCGCCTGAGCGTTGTACATCTCCTGTGAGGCGGCCTGCCATGCGGTGTTAATCTCGGCCATGGCAGCATCGATGGCGGCCACATCCTGCGACTTGTGGGCATCGCGCAGCTTGCTCAGAGCGGCCTCAATGGGCTGCTTCTTGTTGGCGGGCAGCTTGTCGCCAAACTCCTTGAGCTGCTTCTCGGTTTGGAAAATCATGGAGTCGGCGCTGTTGATCTTGTCGATGCGCTCCTTGGCGGCCTTGTCGGCGGCCTCGTTGGCCTTGGCCTCGTCGCGCATGCGCTGGATTTCAGCGTCGGACAGGCCGCTGGAGGCCTCGATGCGGATGTGCTGCTCCTTGCCGGTAGCCTTATCCACGGCGCTCACGTTCAG
>JAFWUG010000087.1 GCA_017524185.1 Bacteroidales bacterium | reverse complement strand
CCAGTACGAGCTTTCAATAGACAGCATAAAGTATAATTTTGCGTTGATGTACAGGGAGTTGGAGCAGCAAAAGCGTAAGCTGATAAGTTCGGGAAAATATCAGCAGCTTAGCGCCGAGGAGCGCATAATCCTCGACCTGCCACTTATTATGTGGCTCAAGCACTATTACTATGGTGCGATATTCATGTATAACTGGCTCGTTGGAGGCGGCGACATTGTGATGGACGATGCCATGTTCGCGTTCTTAGACAAATGGGAGAAGAAGACCGAGGCAGAACAGGAGTTTATGCAATTCTTTAAAAGTCAAAAGAATAATGCGATAGGCAAAGAAGTTGAGAAAGATGGCCATAAAATATACGCGCTTAACGACGTAAAACAGTACATTGCTCAAAGCAGTGCTGACACAATACGCTTTGATAGTCAAAACTTTAGCGATGGCTATTTGAATTTTGCGAGGTGTAATGTTTCTGGTACATATAATTACTACTATTATGGACTTTATGATAATTCAATAAACGATCCACATACAGCTTCATTTGGAAGGCTTAGTGTGTATTACCTGTTTGAAGGTGTATATATAGCAGATGAAAAGAAGATTATAATTCATAAAGTCGAAAAAAAAATTAGAGATGGTTTTGATTTTAAAGGGGAGCAAATATTAGGACGTTGGAATAAAAGTATATTTGAATTTAGTGAAAAAATTGGGATTGTTCCCTTATCTACTTCAAAAAGCGCATCTCTTAGTAATAAAACTTTCAATGATTTTAGGGAACACACCAATATAGGAAAAGATTTCTACATAGTAGGTACAACTATAACACCTTTGTTTGTGAACTATATTTTTATCGATGAAAAGAATGATATTATCATTTTTAAATAGAGAAAAAAGTTTCAAAAAAGAAAATTATACTTTTTTCTTTCTATATTGTTTAGGGATATTTCTGTCATATATTCTTTTTATTCCACGTCCATGTGATACGTTGGGCTGTACAATTTTGCCTAGAATGTATTTATATAAAATTTTTCACATGATTGATTACATTCAATCTACACATGTTTCTTCCGAAATAATCGTTATGATTGTCTTGTATGAAATCGCTATTATATTTGCAGCATTTTTGTGGTATTGTGTAATTTTTCCACGAAGATTATCTTTTACAGTTGATACTTGTGTGAGTATAACTGCTCCCAGATATTTGAATTTTTTTAAAGAACTTTTTCTTTCAGTTACTGATAGTATTTTAGTTACAGATAAATACAGAAAAATAATAAATATTATTCTAGAACTTTTCATTTTGTTTATATTCTTGCCTAATTTATTTGCTTTTTCTATTGGACCAATGTTATTCTTTTTGCTAACAAGTGATTATCTTCTAAATTTTGTTTCTTGTTTGTATTTGCTATATTACTTTTGTTTTATCCTGCTATATAGATTTTATCAATATAGGACGAAATTTATCTGCAGTAATAGACTTTGTGTATGAAAAAATTTGTGCTGTATAAAGACGCTATTCAATCTTGCTTAGCTTTCTGTTTAAAAAAATTAAACGATAGTAGATTGAAACAAGTTGATGTTGGTGCTATTTTGGGTAATTATGCCTTTTTATTTCTCTTCTTAATCAATATTGCCTATTTCATTTTATTGACATTAGAAGAAATGAATAGCTCTATGCATCCATTCAATATGACAGAGTTTATTAAACTATATAATGATCCTGGTATTATATCAGAGGGGCCGTATGGTTGGTATCCTGATATTATATACCATTTTACGCCTATTGTTTGGTCGTCTTTTATATATGGGATAATAATTCCATTGTTGTCTGTTCTTCGCTTTAGAATTCATAAAGTATTTTTAATGATTGTAGATTTACTTATAATATCTTTTTTGATCCCTTGTATTTTCAGATATTGCTTATTTCCAATATTGGATGAATTGTTTAAATCAAAAGATATTTATTTCTTTATTAGATTTATTGGGCTGTTTTGTATATTTCCATTGACATATTTCCGTGTTTTATTTTACAAGCATAGACAAATTCATAACGATAATAAAACTGCACGAAGATGGGGTTGAGTATAAATAATACAAATAACAGGTTATCCATTATCAGAATGAATGGGACTTATTGTGCAGTCATTTTTGTTATGATTTACATAATTAATTTAAATGTTTTTATATACAATGACTACTTCCATCATAAGTCTCATCGCATTGAAGATGGGTTAAGAGGGGTGAGCCCTATAGATATTTCAGATTATCACTTGTATGGTCCAAGTTGGAGAAGATGTGCTCTTTTCTTTTTTCACAGTCCTTACAGTGCGTATAACATTTTTATGAATTTAACCGTGGACATAATCGCATACATTCGTATGTGGCGTAGGCCATTAACATTGAAACAATTTCTGAAAACTGATATTTTTGTTTGGTTTTTATTTCTTTGTTATATAAACACAAACGCAACTCCTATATATTATGTCGTACCTCCTCCAATATTATATTCTATACTTCTAGTTTTTTTGATAATGATTAGATTAAGACAATATAAAAAATATGGAATCATAAGGAATTGGATAAATTTTTCTAAAATCACGGATGATTTATCTATAAAAAAACAAAAAATTCTTAACTTTGCATCGCGATTTAGGCATACACAATAAAGTGTAATCAACATATAGCTAATCAATTACATGTCAATAATAGCAAAGATAATTTATCGGCTTCTAAGGCGAAAATTTTTATTTTTTGCCCTATCTTTGCTGTTTTTCATATTGAATGGCATTGCTGCTTCGTCGCATAATAATGGTGTGGGCATCACGCGCTGCTCCTATCAAACTCTTTTTATCATTGTAATTCGCGGCATGAACTGTATTAAAACAGGCCGTTTACAATGTTGCGTAGAGGATATTGTCGACAAGAAACCATCGTGCGTTCAATAATTTATTGCAGCATTGGCCATTGACAATAGCCATGATTGGTTGGGTATTTGCTATTCACATCTATGTGCCTGACAAACACATAGAATAAACACATAAAAAAACAAACTGATTTTCAACTATTTACACAAAGTCCAATACGCTTCATAGTAAAACGGGAAAATGCAAAAAAAGAAATTTGCAAACAAATCAGCATACTAATAGCACAAATTTGCGCGTAATTTGCTATTTTTGCGCCCTAAAAGTTCTACATTTCGCTAACATTTACACACTAAATACTTATGTCAGGTCATAATAAATGGTCCACCATCAAGCGCAAGAAAGGCGCACTGGACGCTAAGCGTTCAAAGGAATTCTCACGCATAATCAAGGAGATAACCGTGGCAGTGAAGGAGGGCGGTGCCGATCCCGACGGCAACCCACGCCTGCGCTTGGCAATTAACAACGCCAAGGGCGTGAACATGCCCAAGGATAACATCACACGCGCCATCACCAAGGCCGAGAAAGACCCCGAAAACCTTATGGAACTTACCTTTGAGGGATACGCCCCCGGCGGCATTGCCATATTCATTGAGTGCCTCACCGACAACAACAACCGCACCGTGAGCGCCATACGCTCCATGTTCAGCAAAAAGGGCGGAAACCTCGGCACAAACGGTTCGCTGGCATTCCTGTTCGACCGCAAGGGCGTGTTCACAATTAGCAACGACAAAGCCAAGCTCGACGAGATTGAACTGGACCTGATTGACGCTGGTGCTCAGGATATTGAGCCAGGCGACGAGGCGTTCACCGTTACCACGGCCATGGAAGATTTTGGCCGCATGAACAAGAAGTTTGAGGAACTGGGCATTGAGGTGGAGAACGCCTCGCTGCAACGCATCCCCAACGACACCAAAACCCTCGACACCGCCACCGCGCTGAAAGTGCTACGCATGGTTGACGATTTTGAGGATAACGACGATGTGCAAAACGTTTACCACAACCTCGAAATCACCGATGAAATAGCCGAGGCCATGGAGAACGACTAACCATGGGCCTGCAAAACATGCCCATGCTACTCTCACCCCCCCCAAAACACCATTGCCATGCAAAAACACCTCAGCATCATAGCCACCCTGCTGCTCGCCCTGCTACTTAGCGGTTGCGGCGACAGCGACACCGTGCGCGTGCACGGCATGAAAGGCGTGAAATTTGTGAGCCTCGACAGCAAAACGCTATGCTTCAACCTCACCCTCGACGCCGAAAACACCAAATGCGGCACGGTGAAACTCAAGGATGTGAATTTTACGGCCTGGCTCGGCGAACGCGAGCTGGGAACAATAAAAACAACCGAAAAGATTAAGCTCAAGGGGCGTAGGCGTTCCGACTGCGTGGTGCCAGTGCAACTGGAACTAAACACATTGGCAGATGCCCTGAAACTAACCAACCTGAACGAGCGTTTGCTGTCGCAAATCAAGGTCGAAGGCTCGATGCGGGGCAGCCGTATGCTGGTGTCGAAAAAGATACACGTTGACAAACAACCGCTGCTCGACCTCATCAAATCGGCAAAAATAACCGCGCCAAAATCAAAATAGGTTTCCATTCGACAACGAACTAACAACCAATTATTTATCATCACCCAAACTCCACGTTGGCATGGCACTAAAATCATTTTTCACTGTGGGCAAACCACGCGGATTCAACTATACGCCCCGCTACTACGACGAGCGCAAAGAGGCGGCGCAGCTACGCGAGGCACGCATTAAGCGCGAACTGGGGTTAGCCGATGAGCAAAACACCTACACGCCCAACATTCGAGGGCAATTCGTTAACTCGAGGCGACACAGCTCAATGAACACGCGCAGCACAGGACGTACCATGATTATTGTACTGCTGCTGATTGGACTGTGCTACATGCTACTGCAACGCCCCGAACTGCTACGCATATTCGGGCTGGGACAATAGGCACCGCCATACCGCCCAAACAACCCAAGACATTAGCCATGGCCGACATCATACAACTACTCCCCGACTCCATTGCCAACCAAATTGCGGCAGGCGAGGTGGTGCAACGACCCGCCTCGGTGGTTAAAGAACTGATGGAGAACGCTATAGATGCCCAGTGCAGCACCCTACAGGTGATAGTGAAAAACGGAGGCAAAACGCTGGTGCAAGTAATCGACAACGGCTGCGGCATGTCGGAAACCGATGCACGCATGAGCTTTGAACGCCACGCCACATCGAAGATTCGCGAAGCCAATGACCTGTTTGCGCTGCGCACCATGGGGTTCAGAGGCGAGGCACTGGCATCAATAGCCGCCGTGGCCGAGGTGGAACTACGCACGCGCCGCCCCGACGACGAAGTGGGCACGCTACTACAGATTAACGGCTCCGAGGTGATACAGCAAGAACCGCTGGCTTGCCCAGTGGGTACAAACTTCTGCGTAAAAAACCTATTTTTTAACATACCCGCACGGCGCAAATTTCTGAAAAGCGAATCGGCCGAATTCAAGAACATTGTTACCGAATTTCAGCGCGTGGCACTGGCCAATCCACAGGTGGAAATGCGCCTACAGCACAACGACCACGAGCTATACTTCCTACCCAAAAGCGGCCTCAAGCAGCGCATTGTTGCCATATTCGGTAAAGCACTGAATAGCAGCATTGTGGAGTGTTCCACGCAGAACTCCATTGTGAACGTAAGCGGCTACGTTGGCAAACCCGAAATAGCACGCAAAACGCCAGGCAATCAGTTCTTTTTCGTTAACAACCGATTCATGAAAAGCATGCATCTGCATCGCGCCGTGATGAACGCCTACGCCAGGCTAATACCCGAAGGGTATAACCCACCCTACTTCATCTACCTCGATGTGAATCCAGCCAACATCGATGTGAACATACACCCCACCAAAACCGAGATTAAGTTTGAGGACGAACAGTCCATTTGGGGAATCATACACGCTGCAACCCGCGAGGCTTTGGGTAGATTCACGCTAACGCCCACCTTCGACTTCGACCCGCAAACCGACCTCACGCTGCCATACATTTCGCCCTCGGCACCAGTGCCCGACATGCCTGGCGTAGCAATAAATCCCAACTACAACCCGTTTGAGGCGGCCCGCGACAGTTTTGAAAACGCATCGAGCTTTGGGATTAGCGCACCTGCAAAAACCTACAGCCCTGCGCCTGCCGATGTCTATGCCCAACCGCCGTCCGAACCCGAACGCTACATGCTGCCTGGCCTTGTGGATGCCGACAACAACGCAACATTCGAAAGCACAGCACCGCGTTTCATGCAAATAAAGGGCAAATACATAGCCACCTCAATTGCCTCGGGGCTAATGCTCATTGATGTGCGACGGGCACACATACGCATACTGTTCGAGCAGTTCATGGCCAACGCCGATGGGCAAATACTGGGGCAACGCGAGCTTTTCCCCAGCACGGTTGATTTGTCGCCGCAGCATCACGCCCTGCTCTTAGAACACCAAAGCCAACTCACCCAGCTTGGCTTAGAACTGTCGGATTTGGGACATAACACCATGAGCGTAAACTCAATGCCAGTTGGGCTGCAACACGTTGAGCCATCGAAACTTATAGACGACATGCTGCTCGCCCTAAACGAAGACTACACGGGCAACGCGGAGCAAAGCCTCAAGGAGCGTTTGGTGCTATCGCTGGCCAAAGCCGCCGCGCTTAACTACGTAAAACCGATGAACACAACTGAGATGCAAGCCTTGGTCGATAGCCTATTCGCCTGCAATCAGCCCCACATATCGCCCGACGGGCTTCCGGTGGTTAGCACGATAGACCTAAACGAGCTCGACCGCCGATTCCGCAAATAAAAAAACGCCACTATGATGACCAACCGCCCATTCCTGAACTCCATACCCCCAGTGATCCGCAACCTGCTTCTCATCAACGTGGGCATGGCTCTGCTCACGTGGATAGCTGGACGGATAATGCACATCGATTTGAACGCGCTACTCGGTCTGTACACCCCTGGCACAGCCAATTTCAGGCCCTACCAGTTCATAACCTACATGTTTATGCACGGCGGACTGGAGCATCTGTTTTTCAACATGTTCGCCCTGTGGATGTTCGGGCGCATACTGGAGCAGGTTTGGGGCGGAAAACGTATGCTGATTTACTACACGGTTACAGGACTAGGAGCCGCGCTCATCCATACGGGCATAAACTATTTGAGCCTTAGGTCGATACAAGCCGACGCTGCCGCCGTACTGGCCGCTCCATCGCCCGATGCTTTTGCTGCCTTTGTAAGCGAGCATTTCAAGGCCTACTACGACCAAATCTACAGCCGCTTGCTCGACAGCTGGTACACCCACCCCTACAGCCAGGTGCACATCAACCAAGCAGCGGCCTACATGCAGCAACTCATCGACATGCAGGCCAACATACCCACCGTTGGAGCGTCGGGAGCGGTTTACGGCGTGCTGCTGGCCTTCGGCATGATGTTCCCCAACACGCAGCTAATGCTACTCATACCGCCAATCCCCATCAAGGCCAAATGGATGGTGATTGGATACGGTGCGCTAGAACTAATACTGGGACTAACCCAGCCTGGCAGCAATGTGGCCCACTTCGCCCACCTGGGCGGAATGATTTTCGGCTACTTCCTGATTAAACACTGGCAACAGCAACGCACCTACTACTAACGGCTAAATACCTAAAACATTGAGCATTATCAACGATATAAAACAAACATTCCGCCACGGAGGCACGCTAACGCGACTGCTACTCATCAATATTGGCGTGTTTGCCGCATTTGGACTGGTGCGACTCGTGCTGTTTGCCGCTGGATATTCGACCAACCACGCCTACACACACCTTTTGGCCGTCCCCGCCGACCTGCGCGAGTTGCTGCTGCACCCCTGGACGCTGCTCACCTACATGTTTTATCATGAGGATTTATTCCACATACTATTCAACATGCTGTGGCTGTGGTGGTTCGGACAACTATTTTTGCAAAGCCACACCGAGCGTCAACTGCGAGGCGTTTACCTGCTGGGCGGACTGAGCGGAGCTGCTCTTTTCATTTTGGCCTACAACGCATTGCCCGCCTTCAACCCACACGGTGTGCTGGCTCTGGGGGCATCGGCTTCGATTATGGCCGTGGTGTTTGCGATGGCAGTGCGTCACCCCAATCAGCCCATAGGGCTGCTATTCATCGGCACAGTGCGGCTCAAATATCTAGCCCTGGCCACCGTACTGATTGACCTAGTGAGCATTCCAGCCTCAAACGCGGGCGGACACATAGCGCATATAGGCGGTGCACTGTTCGGATTCGCCTTTGCGCGTATGCTAGCCAAAGGGCGCGACATATCACGCCTTCCGCTTCCCCGCAAACATCATGCACAAAACAATAGCTGGCCCTACGGCCAACAATCCCAAAACAAGGAAACACGAAACGAGCAGCAACTCAATCACATACTCGATAAAATATCGCGTTCGGGCTACAACAGTCTGAGCCGCGCCGAGAAAAAAGCCTTATTCAAGTTTAAAGACCAAACCGATGCTTAAACAACTGATATACATATAAATACAAAACCATAAGAAACAAAACACCGCCCCAATGCTCCGCAGGTTATTACATAACACCCTGATTATCATAAATATACTTTCTGCATTAGGACTGCTTGTGTGCTACCTATCCACGCACATCAGTCCCGAGCAATTTTGGATTCCCTCCGTTATCGCGCTTGGCTACCCGTTCATACTAGCCATAAACATCATTTTTATACTCTACTGGACGGTACGCTTGAAACTGGCCGTACTCATATCGATTACCGCCATTGCGCTGGGATTCAATCACCTACGAGCATTTGCCCGAATCACTTTCAAAAACGAAGCCGAAGATGTTGCCGACATTGGTCTAATCACCTACAATTGTAACCTGTTTGGCGTTTATCAGAACGGCAAACCGCACGAACGCGCCACGCAAATAATAGAATATGCGCTACGCGAAAAACGCAACCTGGTGTGCCTACAGGAGTTCTACGTGAACGAACGCTTTGGCGAAGATGACGTGCGCCGCAAGCTACGCATGAACTCACACATCAGCTACATCAAGGGCGATGGACAAAAAACGGGCTTCGGCATGGCCACATTCAGCCGCTTCCCCATTGTTAGACGCGGCGAACTGCAATTCGCCAACACCAACAACGGCTGCATCTACACCGATATAACCGTAAACGGTGATACCATACGCATATACAACGTTCATCTACAGTCTATTAGACTGCAAGAGCATCATCTACAATTCATACAAAACGTTGGCTCGGGAACAAACCGCGATGTGGCACAGGCCGAAACCAGCGACATAGCACGGCGACTGCACGGCGCATTCGTGAAACGCGCGGTGCAAGCTGACAGCATTGCCTCGCATGTGTGCCGATGCCCGTATGCGGTGATTATTTGCGGCGATTTTAACGATCCGCCCGTTTCGTACACCTATCGGCGATTAGCGCACAGCCGATGCGACGCATTCATAGAATCGGGACGTGGCATAATGCCAACCTACAGGCGGCTATGGAGCATGCTCCGAATCGACCACGTGCTACACTCAAAACAGCTGCGCGCCCTGCACTGCCATAGCCCACGTTTGGAGTACTCAGACCATTTCCCTGTGCTAACCGATTTTGCGCTCAACTGATTGTGCTCCAGCACCTTATCTCACTGCGATTTCTGACCTGTACGCTGGCTCAAAAATAAGCCCAGCACCACCACGCCTATGCCCAACATCTTTATAGGCGTAAGTTCCTCATTCAGCATAAAATAGGCAAACACAGCGGTTAGCACGGGAATCACATTGGTGAACGAGCTGGCACGAGTGATACCTAAATGCTTGAGCGAATAGGTATAGAGCATGAAAGCAAACGACGAGGCGAAAATGCCCAGTTTCACTATGGGAATCATCGACTGAACGGTGATTCCCATAAACGAATCGGCCTCAAAAATGAGGAAAAGCGGCAGAAAATACAATGCGCCAAAGGTATTCTGATAGGTGATGATACAGAGCACATTGTAGCGCTCGGTGAGCTTGGTTACGGTAACAGAATAGCCCGCCGTGGCAAGCACCGCCACCATCATGAGCAGCACACCGTAGGGATTAGCATCCATTTGGCCAATGCCCTTGTGGAACACCACAATGCCCACACCCAGCACCGACACACAAAGTCCAACAACGCTAAGCATTGGTATGCGACGCCCAAAGAATATGCGTTCGAGCGGTGGGCTGAGCAACGGCGATAGGCTGATGAGTACAGCCGCCAGGGTGGACGAAATCATGGTCATGCCGATGCTCTCGCCAATGAAATACATGAAAGGCTCGAAGAAGGCCAGCAGCATGAACCATCCCCAATCGGCACCACGGGGGCGAATTAGACGCCGAAGCACCGCCGAAGCTGCGAATAGAAATAGGCTCGACACAATAAGCCTAAGCAAAACCAGCGTTATTGGGCCATAGAACGCGTTGGCAGGCCGATACCAGATGAACGACATGGACCAAAACACCATTGAGAGAATAACGGCAATATAAACCCTCCACATCGATATTTTTTGAGTATCCATAAAATACACAATTAGCCCGCAAATATAGCGTATTTATGCGCCTTGGTTACAGAGGCAAGCAAAAGAATGACAAAAATTTTTTGAAGAAAAATTTGGAGATACACACAAAACTTTCTACCTTTGCAGCGCAATTGAATTGCGGGGTGGAGCAGTTGGTAGCTCGTTGGGCTCATAACCCAAAGGTCGTAGGTTCAAGTCCTGCCCCCGCTACAAAGCCCAAGCCCGTACCTGCAAAGGTGCGGGCTTTTTGTTTAATAAATCTCAAAGCAATAAAAAGATGCGCCAAAGATTTCGTGCGTTGGCAAAATCACGCTATCTTTGTTGGCCTCAAACACATTCTAACTCTCTAAGGATAAGCAGTGAAGGAAAAAGAAGACCGCAGCCTGATGAGTAGGCTTCGCAACAAGTATAGATTCAGCATAATGAACGACCAAACCTACAAAGAAGTGGTTCGGTTCAGAGCATCGTGGTTCAACCTGATTATAGCGTTTGGAGGGTTCGCGCTGCTGCTCATCCTGCTGGTTACGCTGCTCATAGCCTTTACACCCATCCGCGAATTTATACCTGGCTACCCCGATGGCAACACGCGCAAGGGCTACATCAACAACGCGCTCAAGGTTGATTCGCTCGAAACGCAGATGGCCATCTGGCAGCGCTACTACGAGAATATTGCCATCATTCTGAACGATGGCCAACCGCCCGCCATAAATATCAACCCCGACACGGGACGTAAGTATAAAAACCTCGACTTCAGCAAATCGCTTGAGGACTCGCTACTACGGCAGGAGATAGAGGCCGAGAACATGTACAACATAGCCGTATCGAACATCAATGGGCCTGAGAACAACGTTTTCTTCCTTACGCCCATAAACGGCGTGGTTATTAACCACTACAACCCGCTTCAGAACCACTACGGTATCGACCTAGTGGCGCAGCCCAACGAGGTGGTGCTGGCCATTGCCGACGGCACAGTACTGCTGGCCTCGTGGGCAATAGAAACCGGACACACCATGGCCATTCAGCATAAAAACGGCTACATATCGTTCTACAAACACAACAGCAAGTTGCTCAAGCGTCAGGGCGAGCGGGTGAAAGCGGGCGAAAGCATTGCCATTATTGGCAACTCTGGCGAACTCACCACGGGCCCCCACCTCCACTTTGAGCTCTGGCACGACTGCACACCGCTGGATCCGGCAAAATTCATACACTTCTAGATGAGACATATAGCCCTACTCGGCTCCACGGGCTCCATCGGACGGCAAGCCCTTGAGGTGATTGCGCTTCACCCCGAACGCCTAGGCGTTGAACTGCTCACCGCCCAAAACAGCTGGCAACTGCTGGTTGAGCAAGCACTACAATTCCAGCCAAACGCCGTGGTTATAGGCAACACAGCGCACCTCGACAATGTACGCCAAGCACTAGCAAACACCGACATAAAAGTATATGGAGGAGCCGAGGCCATTGCGCAATGCATGGCCATGGACGGAATAGACATGGTGCTAACCGCTCTGGTGGGCTTCGCCGGCCTGCGCCCCACCATCAAAGCCATTACCCACGGAAAAACCATAGCACTGGCCAACAAAGAAACGCTGGTGGTGGGCGGCGAACTGATTGTGCACCTCGCCCAAAAACACCGTGCACCAATAATTCCCGTAGATTCGGAGCATTCGGCCATTTTTCAATGCCTTGCGGGCGAACATAGCCCTGTGGAAAAGGTGCTGCTCACCGCCTCGGGGGGACCATTCCGCACATTCAGTGCCGACCAACTGCGCCAGGCTACGCCCAGCCAAGCCCTTGCACATCCCAACTGGGACATGGGAGCCAAGGTTACCATCGACTCGGCTACGCTGATGAACAAAGGGCTGGAAGCCATGGAGGCCAAATGGCTGTTTGGCCTAAACAACTCGCAGATTGAAGTGCTGGTACATCCACACTCCATAGTACACTCCATGGTACAATTCACCGACGGCTCGGTGAAAGCGCAGTTGGGTGCACCCGACATGAGGCTGCCCATCCAGTATGCGCTTGGTTACCCCGAACGCCTGAGCACCCCTACCCTGCCGCGCCTCGACTTCACGCAGCTGCCCGCACTCACCTTCGAGCGTCCCGACACCGAGCGTTTCCCCGCGCTTTCGCTCGCCTTTGAAGCCATGCGCATGGGCGGTATAACACCCTGCGTGCTAAACGCAGCCAACGAAGTGGCCGTAGCCGCTTTCCTGGACCAACGCATAGGCTTCACCGACATTCCGCGCCTGGTTGAACGCACCATGCAACGCCTAGCGCAGCCCACCAACGCCAGCCTTTCGCTCGACCTGCTACTTAGGGTTGATGCCGAATCGCGCACCGTTGCACACGAGATAGTCGATGCGGGACTATAATCGCAAAGCAAAAAATTAGCCCAAAAAACGCTATATTTGTGGGCTAAAACCCAATCGCGCCTTGAAACGCATAGCCCTACTATCGCTGGCCGCTGGCCTAATAGCACTGCTGTTTCCGCAGTGCGCCAAGGTGGTGTCGCCCACTGGTGGTCCCAAAGACACACTCGCCCCAATAATGACGCGCAGCACCCCGCTACCCAACGCCACCAACTTTAAGGGCAACGAGTTCACATTCACGTTCAACGAATACGTTCAACTCGATAACTACCAGCAACAACTGCTGGTGTCGCCACCGCTCAAACGCTCGCCGAGCCTTACCATGAAAGGCAAAAAGGTGGTGCTAACAATATCTGACACGCTGCTCGACAACACCACCTACACCATATACCTTGGCAATGCAATAAAAGACCTGAACGAGGGCAACCCCTATCAGGGCTTTGAATTTGCGTTCGCCACCGGAGCAACCATCGACTCGCTATTTCTGAGCGGCACAGTTATAGATGGCTTTAGCAACAAACCCGTTGCAGGTGTAATGGTGATGCTCTACGCGCAGCCAGCCGACTCGGCCCCCTACAGAACTCGCCCTAACCATGTGGCCCGTAGCAACGCCGAGGGAAGATTTGCCATGAGCAATCTAAAACCACTTAATTACCAAGTGGTTGCACTACTCGACCGCAATGCCGACTACCTCTACAATCAGGGAACAGAACGCATTGGGTTTCTGAACGATATTGATTTACAGCAATACATATTTGCCCTGCACGACACCACCGCACAGGCACTACCGCCCCTACGAATGTTCGGCGAAGAACGCCCTCAACTAAACCTGCTAACCGCCGAACGTCCTACAGTTAGTACCTTTAGGCTATTCTTTTCAAAATCGCCTAAGGGGCAATATACCATTACACCGCTAAACTTTGAGCCCGCCACGCAGCCTTGGTATATCTACGAGCCCGATGCCAACGGCGACACCAT
>JAFWUG010000086.1 GCA_017524185.1 Bacteroidales bacterium | reverse complement strand
TGGCGGTGTTCTACTTGTGCAGTTGGCAGTATTTAACTTATGCAGTTGGCGGTGTTCTGCTTGTGTAGTTGGCAGTATTTTGCTTGTGCAGTTGGCGGTATTTTGCTTGTGTAGTTGGCGGTGTTTTACTTGTGTAGTTGGCAGTGTTATACAGGTGCAGGAACTATCGCCTGTGTTATACATTTTGAGTTTGAGGGTCATACGTGTATGTTGCCCCTCTAATACTCTTATTTCTAATGGGGGATATTGCCTATGAAGTCGGTAGGATGCAGACGCGTCATAGTGTCGCATGTACTATCTAAAGCGATTGCATGCCTATGTTTGATTTGTTTCCGCTAAACGGCACAACGCCAAATATGTCCGCTGCAGCTGTCTGATTCGGCACCAGTAACCGAGGCAAGCACGTTGGTTTGACCCTTGAGGCGTAGCAAGCCGAGCAGCGCAAACACCAACGCCTCTTTGTAGTCCACAATGGAGGGTTCGGGTATCACCACCTGATGCTTGGTGTGCGACTGGAGGCGTTCCATCAGGTATGAGTTTCGCGCTCCGCCGCCGGTGGCTAAAATTTTGCCCTTGGGCAAATGGGCTATTGGCTGCGCAATCTGTGTGGCTATGTGCTCCACCATGGTGGCCAGCAGGTTGGCTACAGTGTGGCCTTGTAGCAATTGCCGCTGGTTAGCCTCAAAAAACTCACGCCCCAGCGATTTTGGCGGCTGCTGATTGTAGAATGGGTGCTGGTTGAGGCGTTGCAGTAGTTCGGCATCCACGTGGCCGCTGCGGGCCAGTTGGCCATCGTGGTCGTAGGGTTGCCCAAGCAGCTGGGCGAGGTGGTTAAGTGCCTGATTGGCAATGCACAGGTCGTAGGCGCGACGCTGGCCGTGCTCCTCATACGATAGGTTTGCGATGCCACCAATGTTTAGGCATATTTCGTAGCACCCAAAAAGCTGCTGATCGCCAATGGGCACAAGGGGTGCGCCCTGTCCGCCTTTGGCCACATCCAGCGTGCGAAAGTCGTTCACCACCGTAAGGCCACATGCATCTGCAATTGCTTGCCCATCACCAATTTGCAGCGTGTAGCCCTCGTGCGGGCGATGGAATATGGTGTGGCCGTGTGAGGCCACAAAATCGGGCTGCACGTGGTGTTTCTGCGCAAATGCGCGTACCTGCTGCCCTATGTATCGGCCATAGTCGATGTTTAGCTGTTCTAGTGCGCTGGATTGCTGGTTAAATGCCTCTGACAGAAGTGTTTGCCAATGTTTGGGGTAGGGCAGCGTTTCGGCCTCAACGATTGCAAAATTCAGTGAATTGTCGTCTTGCTCCGTAAATCTAACTAAGGCCATGTCGAGGCCATCGAGCGAGCTGCCCGACATCAGTCCAATGGCGGTGGTTGCGGTCATGCTGGTTGTTTTAAACTATAAAGGTAGGTCTATTTGCATCAAACAATACCCCCACCGAACCAAGGTTAGGCGCGGTAGGGGTGTAATTTACTGATACATTGTTTGCTATGTCTTGTCAATTTCGAGTGTAACAATGGTTTTATTGAGCAGCTGGTAGGCAATCTCGCCAAAGGCGTACACGCCGTTCACGCCAATGTGCTTGCCCTCAAATTCGCCAAACATGAAGTACGACGTGCAGCTGAAGCAGACCGCAATGTGGTCGCGCTTGGCGGCAAGCGTATCATTGAACGCTTTTTGGTAGTCGGCGTTGGGTTTCACTATGCGGTATTCGTCGCCAGCGTAGGCGGGGCTGAAGAAGGCGGCTTCGCCCTTGTCGAGGTCCACGCGCTTGGTGTCGCGGTTCACCAACGCGCCGTTCATGTCGGTGATTAGCTGCGGATAGCGGCCTATGCGCTGTTTAACGCTCTCAAGGTAGTGCGCTATGTTGCCAGGTTTGCCGTCGATTAGGCATTCGCTCTGCACAAAGTCTGTTTTGGGGAATTTGAGTGCGGGCGTGCCGAAGTCGATGGTGTCGAAGTTCATAATCTCGGCTCTTGCCGTGTAGCCCAGGGGCAGGCGCACATGCATCACTGCTGCTTTGTTGGTGGCCAACGCGCCAGTGGTGCCTATGCCCGTGGAGGGCTGCACTTTGCCGTAGTCCTCGAGCCTACAGCAGGCCACGTAGCCCACTATTGGGTTATCGAATAGGCGGTCGTATTGTAGCGAGTTGTTGGCAAAGCTGAAATAAACGGGCGAATCGATGGGTAGAATCAGCACCGAAAAACCATTGTCGAAGCCGTGGGTGGCTATTTGGTGGATGTTGGTTTCGTCCAGAGCCTCAATGCGCACGTCGGCAGCATAGTCGGTGAGGTCGTCCACATAGATTAGGTCGTCGGTAACCTTGCCCACACCGTCCATAAAATAGGGGGCTGTTCCGCTAATCCATTTGCCTTGGGGTAAATTGCTAAGCACCTGTTGGCTGCCCGAAAGCAGCATCACGCGGCCAGCACGTATGAAATCGATTACCTCGTTGCGGGTATATAGCTTGTTCTTCATGTTTTTACCAGTTTTTAAATATTGCTATCAGGTCGGGTTGCACTGCTAGTGCGTACTTGAAGCACAGCTGATAGAGTTCATCTAAGGCCTTTTCGGGGGTTAATGCACCCGCCTTGATGTCCTTGCGCATTTGGTATATGCGCAGCTGTAGCACGTAGTTCTGGAACTTGTGGTCGAGCGTACCATCGACCAGCATTCTCCATTCCGTGCGATCCTTTGGGGGAATGCTTGCGGCGGTCATGGAAAAGAGGTTTTGGTAGGTTTAGCGTTTTGTTTTTACGGCATTGACTATGATGTAGTTACTCTGTTGATTTAATTTTTTTGCGCATCAAGTTAGCCTATGCATCTAACAATGTAGTTTTTGGAGGCTATACATTGATATATCCCAAGACCACACTGTATAATATGGAGATTTTAGTGTGTTATATTTATAAATGCAATGGATGTCCAAATCGTCGAATGGAATGTGTCTTGTTGGTGGGCATTGGCAGCTATGCCTACCGCCGCGACAACGGTGTATATGTTACCCATCTGGAGTTTGTAAGGTTTAGTGGCGTGACTGTTGGCTCAGTCCAACACCTCCCAAAAACTGGCGGGCAGATGTATGTTGGTCACCTTGGTGGCAGCGGCGAACAGCGGCGCAATTTCGGCCACGCTAAACCCTGCAATACCGCAACCAATAGGCGTAACGAGGAACACCAATTCGGGGTGTGCCTGCGCAAAGCTGATGAACTCGTTCACGTAGGGTTTGATAACCTCTACACCCCCGTGCATGGTGGGTATGGCGTAGCTTTGGCCTTGCATGCCCACGCCCTGACCCATCACCGCGCCAAATTTGCGATAGGCCACAAAAGCAGCACCGCCACCATGCATGCCCTCCAAATTACTGCCGAACACAAATACTTCGTTGGGCTTCAGGCTATCTATCCATTCTGGGGTTATGCGTTGGTTGGTCATATTTAAAAATTTATAGTTAAGCAATTTTTTTATAGTGCTACAGCACATTTGTTTTTTCTTACGATAAAGTGCTGCAATTTGTTTTGGAATTACAAAAAAGTGCGACTATCACATGATAGTCGCACTTCTATTCAGAAAAAATAGTAATCTACTTTACTTAATTTCTTTTGCCCACATTGTGGCTACAGCTTCGTAGGTTGCTGCCATGCGTTTTGTTTCGGTGAAATTGTAGGAGCCGCCACCGCGTACCTCAAAAATTTCATACTGAGCAATGGTTTCGCCTGTTTTGTTGTCGGCCACGGTTATTGTACCGCACACCTCGGCTCCGCCTGTTCGTCCGCCCATCAAAACGGCTCCAGCAACACTGCCTAGATGCATTTTAGTTATGGCTACGGTTATTTTTAGGTCGGCGTCGGCGTTGTCGGTTATCTGCACGCCTTTTTTGTTCTTGGAGTTGAATTTGTCGCAGAATTTATTTTTGGACGATAGGGCAAGCGCTGGCCAATCGCGCACATGCTCCTCGCCGCGTTCGGCAAGATATTCGGGGAGCGGTTTACCCTCGCAGATGGTTTGCGTGTAGTCAAACTCAACGATTGCAGTTTTGCCGCTTTCGGTCATTGCTTTGTTGTTGCCCGAAATAAAGGTTACACGGTCGTCTTTGGCGTTCGCCACAAAGGCGATTGTGGCCAGCATGGCCATCATGAAAAATCGTTTCATGTTCTTGTTAGTTTATTGTTAATTAGGTGATTGTAGTTGATTGTCGTGGGGCATATCTTGCGCTATGGTAGGGCGCAAAACGTTATAGCTCAAACCAGTGTGGCTGGGTTGAGTTACATGTATAAAAATAACATTATTTAACCTATTGGGGGGGGTAAAATTGAACCCATGCGCTTGGGATTGGGAGTGTGGCTATATTGTAGCGACATGGTGTTAGTTTTTAGTTTGTATTGCTTTGCAAAGTTAGCAAATATTATACCGAATCAATGTGGTGCGTAAAAAAATATGCGATGTGTGTGTGTGCGTGCCGTTTGTTGCCCTTGCACAGACAAGTTGGTTGGCTAAATTTTTTGCTACTGTTTGTCCTTTTGGATGTCGGCTGTTTCGGCTGCGGCGTAGCGTTGGGCTATGTGGCGAACCAGCGGGTGGTTGGGGTCGAAGCGGAGTTCGCCGCATCTCGACACGGGCAGCACGCATGGCGATGTGCCAGTGATGAACATGGCCTGCATCTGCGCGAGCTCGTTGCGATGGGGGCAGCGGTACTCCACTCCGATGCCATCGGATTGGCAGATGCTCAGCACCACGTCGCGGGTGATTCCGCCCAGCACCGCCTCGTCGGGGGCGGTGAGCAGGTGGCCGTCGCTGTGCACCATGAAAACGTTGGAGCGGCTGCCCTCGGTGATTTGGTCGTGGCGGTTGAGTAGTAGCACTTCGTAGAGGTTGTGCTGCGCCATGGCCTCGTTGGCTCGTTGGCGCAACGCGTTTTGCTCCACTTTGGCGGTGGGGGTGGTGCGCTCGGCGGTGAGCAGGTCAACGGCTACGCCTTGGCTGTATTGTTCGGCGGTAGGGTAGGTAGATGGTATGAAATACACCGCTGTGCTGCGTGGGGTGGCATCGGCATCGAACACAATGGCCACGCGGATGTTGTGCCGCTGCACGGGGCATTGGACGAGCAGAGAGTGTATTGCTTGGCGTACGGGTTGTGCCCATTCGTGGCTGTAGCCCGCTTGTTGCAGCGATTGCATCAGGCGTTGCAGGTGCTGTTCTAGGAATACGGGTTGCGAGTTGATTACTTTAATCACCTCATATACAGATGTTTTTCCTGCAACAAGGCTGTCTGTAAATGTTTCAGTGGTGTGTATTTGGCCATTCAGATAGAAATGGCTCTGCTGTGCGGGCATGGCGTTTAGTGTTTTGGGGTGTACTGCGCAAGCAGGTGCTGCATGAGAGGGGTGTAGAAATTGGCAAAGAAATTGGCTTCGGCCTCGGTGCCAATCAGTTGCTTGTTGAACCATAGTCCGCCGTGCAGCTTAGAGCAGAATGGTATTGTAGGATTTTCGGCAAAATCGGCGCAGAAATAGAATGTGGGACTATCGGCCTGAGCCTGAATCACGGCGGGGAATTGGCTGGGCAGACCGAGCTGTTCTAGGTGTTTGCTGCCCTGCTCGGTTGTATGCAATCTAAATGTGGCGGGGCATAGCGCATCGTTTCCAGCGGTCATCAACTCAAACCAGCCAGGGTAGGCTATCTGAGCGGGTAGACCGTAGGTGCTAATGCCCAGTTCGGTGGCTTCAATGATGGGCATGGGTTGTTGTAGGTCGGTGTCGAGCAGCAGCAGGTCGATGCTGCCGCTATTGCTCAGTATTACAATGCCTTGGCTGTCGTTGGGCCATGGTTTCAGGTGCTGCGCCTCGTAGAGGTTGACCATCCAGAGCGGTGGACCAGCAGGCTGCGATGTGTCGAGGCTGGCGTAGTAGCGTCCCGACCATCCGCTGTAGCGCAGGTTGAAGAGTTCTTCGGCCTTGTTACGAATTAGTGCATTGGTGGGTGCGTTGAGCATGTTGTATTCGCCAATAACAAGTTTGCCGTACTCGTGCATCTTTTTGAGCAGCAAGAAATCGTTTTGGTTCAAACCGCCATACACTTTCGATGACGAGAGGTCGCGAGCCTTAAAATCTTTATACCATTCAAAGGCGTAAACACCATAGCAATCAGCATAGTAGGCCATGTCGAAGGCGGCGGCATAGGCATCAACCTCGTGTATGCGGATGGTTTTGAAATCGAACTGCTGGTCGGCACGTGGCATAAAGCCCCAATAGTCGCTGCGGGTGCGATAGGGCTTGGCATCGGGGCCAACCACGCGCAGATGGGTGAGTAGCCATGTGAGCGAGCTGTGCTCGGGGCAGGCGGGGGTTGTTACTGTCTTGTCAAGTATGAAAACATTGAGCGTATGCTGCGGCTTGAACGCCCAAATGGCATTCAGTATCAGGTAACCGATTAGGAATAGCGCAACAAGGGCGGCGCAGCATTTGGCGATGGTTCTCATAATAGCGTCTAAGGTGGCGAAAAGTCGTCGTTTTAGGAGGTTGTTGTGTGTGTTTACACCTTATACGCCTGCTAAGCGTTTTTGGATATATGCCGCGCCAAAAAAACTTTTTTGCAGTGCTTGCGATGACAACCAAAGCAGTTTAGCGCTATATTTGTGGGTGTGCAATAATCAAACCCGCAGGACGGGTGTTCTAGGGCTTATTTATTTATGCTTATGAGCATTATGAGACATCGTTTTATGTTGGCAGCAATGCTGCTCCTATCAACAGTTTGCGCCACGGCGCAGAAAAGCAAAGGCTACCATATCAATGTGCATATTGAGGGGCTGCGCGACACCTCTGTGCTGCTGGGCTACCATTTTGGCTCTAAGATGTATGTGGCCGATACCGCTCAGGTCGATGCCCAAGGTTCGGCTGTGTTCAGCGGCGACACGCTTTTGCACGGAGGAATCTATTTTGTGGTGCTTCCCGAAAAAAAGTATTTCGAACTGCTTATGACCGACAGGCAGCAATTTGGGGTGCAGGTGAAGCGTTCCGATTTGATAAAAACCCTCAAGTTCACTGGGTCTCCCGAAAACTCAGCGTTTGCCGACTATCAGCGGTTTATGATGGACAAGCAGGAGCGCAACAAATCGCTGGGCGAAGCGCTGAAGCAGGCCACCGACGAGGCCAAGAAAGAGGAACTGCGCAAGCAGCTCGCCGACCTTAATAGCGAGGTGGAGGCCGAGTGGGCACGTATAGCCAAGAAACATCCAGGCTCCATGCTTGCAGCCATGGTTAACTCCATGCGCCCCATCAACATCCCTGAGTTCGACATTCCCGAGGGCACGCACAACCCCGACTCGCTGCGCTGGATGATGGGCTACGCCTATAACCGCGCCCACTATTTCGACAACATCGACCTAACCGACAGCCGCCTAATCCGCACGCCCATCCTGGAGCAACGCGTTGATAACTATTTCGACCGTGTGCTGATGCCCAGCCCCGACACGCTGGCCAAGGCGGCCATTGCCGTTATTGAGCGTACACGCCCCAACAGGATGATGTTCCAGTACATGGTGCAGCACCTAACCAACAAGTTCCAGATGTCGGATCGCATGGGCATGGACGGTGCTTTTGCCACTGTGGCCGAACGCTACTACTTGAGCGGCGACGCTTGGTGGGCCGATAGCAATCTGGTGGGCCGTTTGCGCGAGCGCGTTACCCTAATAAAGCCCAACATGCTGGGCAAAACCGCCCCCGACCTGTGGATGCCCAACCAGCAGATGCGATATCAACGCCTGTCGGAGGTTAAAGCCCCAATAACGGTGGTGTATTTTTGGGATCCCGATTGCGGCCATTGCAAGAAAACCACCCCCGAAGTGTTAAAAATATATAACAAATACAAACAGAAGGGGCTAAAGGTATTTGCCGTCTATACCCAGGGCGACCAGCCCAAGTGGATGGAATATACCAAGAGCAACAACCTGAACGAGTGGACGCACGTGTGGGACCCCAACATTGGCTCAAACTTCCGTAATCTGTACGACATCAGCGCAACGCCCGTAATTTATGTGTTGGATGCCAACAAGAAGATATTGGCCAAACGCATTGGCTACGAGAGCCTTGAACAGATTTTGGCTGTGGAGCTGGGCGACCCCGAAAAGAGCGGCAAATAGTTTGCAAAACTGGCAATATGCAAACGCGGCGGATGCACCCATCCGCCGCGTTTTTGCTACATTTCGCTTGTGCTGCTTGGTTCTGTCAGGCAAAACGTATCGGCATCGGCCCAGGCGGGGAACGATTTGCGGAATTGCCGCAACCCCTCGAGGTTGAGCGTGGCCGTGGCTATGCACGTTTGGCCATCGGTGGCCATGGCCAGCCGCTCGCCCTTGGGGCTGTAGATGGCCGAGCGCCCCAGATGCTCGTAGCCGTTGCCGTCGGCACCAGTGCGGTTGCAGGCCGCCACGTAGCATTGGTTCTCAATGGCACGGGCGGGCAGCAATGCCTCCCAGGCAAAGGTGCGGGCGGCAGGCCAGCTGGCGCATAGCGCAATCAGGTCGTAGTCGGCGTTCAGGCAGCGGCTCCACACCGGGAAGCGCAGGTCGTAGCACACCAGCAGCATGATGCGCCACCCTCTGTGCTCCACCACTACGCGCTGCTGGCCGGGCGCGTAGCGCTTGTGTTCGCCCGCCATGCGGAACAGGTGCCGCTTGTTGTATCGGTCGAGCCGCCCGTCGGGGTGGGCGAACAGCATCTGATTGTAGTACAGCCCGTTGTGTTCCACAATTATGCTTCCGCAGATGGCCGCCTGCGCTTTGGCCGCCTGTTGTTGTAGCCATTGCGTGGTGGGGCCGTCGGTGGGTTCGGCCAGTGGGGCGGGGGTCATGCTGAAGCCTGTGCTGAACATTTCGGGCAGCATAATTAGGTCAGCATCAGCTGCTTGCTCAATTAGCGGTTCAAGGGCTTGGCGATTGGCGGCTATGTCGCACCAAATGGTATTGTGTTGAACTACAGATATTTTCATCTTTTTTGTGGATGCTTATTGTGTTTGGTGCAAAGGTATAACACTTTTGGCTTATTCTGCGCTATGTTTTGGCACAAGAAATTTTCGTTATTTTTGCGCTATAAAAAGTTTGTTATGATGTGCCATACAATTTGTGCATTGCTGTTCGCTTGTCTTTCGATCAATGTGGATACGACCCAAAATGTAAATGCTCCGCAGCACGTGAATTGGCAAGAAATAGCGATGCAGACCGACAGGTTGGTTTTGGTCGACTACGACGAGCAATACACCATCCTCGATTCGGTGCTGGCAGGGCATAGGGGCAAGGTGATTTACGTTGATTTTTGGGCTTCGTTTTGCGCACCTTGCCTGAAATGTATGCCTCTATCTCACAAGATGCGTGAGCATTATGCCGACAAGGATGTGGCGTTTGTGTATATTGCGGTTAGCGATCGTCCTGAAAGGTGGAGGCAAGCTTCGCACGAGGCTAACCTCGACAACGGAGAGTGTCAAAGTTATTTTGCTGTTAATTCTAAGCAGGCAAGATTTAAAAATCAGAAAGTGTATGGGGCTTTACCGCGTTTTATGGTGTTCGACAAGCAGGGCGAATTAGTTAAGGATTTTGCCCCGTGGCCTATGACCAAGGAGATTATACGGGAAATTGATAAACTGTTGAAAAAGTAAGGCATCTTACTTTATCTCATCGATATTCACCAATCCGTTTATTATGGCGTAGAGGGTGAGGCCTGAGAGGGAGCGGATGTCGGTTTTTTCGATGATGTTTTTGCGGTGCGTGATAACCGTGTGTGTGCTGATGCCCAGCACGTTGGCCACTTCTTTGTTTGATAGTCCGAGGGTGAGCATGCGCAGCACCTCGCGTTCGCGGTCGGTGAGGGTGCTGGTGGTGGTTTGGTGCATCTTGAGGTGGCGTATGCGGCTCATCCACACGTCTTGGCTATCGAAAATCGACAGGGTGGTGGCGTAGGCGTTGTCGAGCGGCTCGGGGTCGGGCTTGTGCACAATGGCGCACACGGGAGTTGAGGCGGGCAGCGCAAGCTCGTTGAGCAGGGTTTGCGGCGGCGGAATGAGGGATGAGTCCGATAGCACCAGGTCGGGCTTTAGGCCGTGCATCGAGCGTTTGGCGCTGTGCACCGACGGCGTTTCGATTAGGTGCAGCACTATGCCCACCTGCCGCATGATGCTGGCAATGCCAGCGCGCACCACGTCGAGCGGTTCCACCAGCAGCACGCACTTATACATGGCCGCCTCCTTTCTGCTCGAGCAACAGCACGGCTGGCGTAAGCACCGCCTCCTCGATGGCCGCATGGGCGTTGAGGTCGCCCTCGAGCTCCGATAGTAGCGTTAATACGCTGAAACATAGCTGGTTGAGTCCATCGATGGGCAGATGTTTCACCAGTACGCTTTTTAGGTCGTGCAGCTTTTGCTCTATGTTGGTGTGGTTGGCGGTGAAGTCTTTGATTTTGAACTTGTTATCGCACTTGCCTTTGAGCAACGCTTCGATATAGGGGAATACGGTTTGCTCCTCGAAACGGAAATGCTCGTCGACATCGCAGATATAGCTGTCGAAAAAGCGTGACAGCATTGCTCCGTAGCGTTTGGGCAGGTTGGTCTCCATCTCCATTATTGCGTTCCGAAGGCTTGCAATCTGCGTGTTGCGCAGGTGCAGGTGCGAGCGGCGCAGGTAGAGCAGGGTGGTGTTTATAAACTCTTGGCTATCAGATGCTTGCGTTGGTTCGTTGCCCGTTGTAACATGTAGCAGGTCGATTAGGGCTTCGGGCGATAGGCCGTGCTGCTGCGCTACTTGCGTTAGGGTGCTCTCGCCCAAGCCCAAGCCTATGTCGAAAATCAGGAACACCTTGGCGGCCTCAATATGGCTCATCACCACGTCTGCGGCGCGGGTTTGTGGCTTTAGGCGAAGGCTGATGTTGCTCATGGCTTTTGCTGGTTTGTTGCTGCAAAGGTACTACACTTTTCACGAATGCGGTATCCCTATTTTTAGGGATATGGATTTGTGTTGATAATCAGTTGTTTGCGCTGTTTTTTGTGGGTATTTTTATGCGCTCTCATCATTTTAGGGGATGTAGGTGAGGCTATCCCCATTTTGTTGGATGTAATAATTGTTGATAATCAGATATTTAGACGTAAGCCGTTGCCGTATATCCCTTCTGTGTCCCTATTTTGTGGTATTGGCCATATCTGATTGTTCTATGTCAGGTTTTACGATGAGGAGTTGCGATGATATGGTGATTGTAGCCTCGTGGTCAATCACTTTTTTACAAGTTTCAACCCTTTTTCTGATAGATAGTACCGCTGTTGGGGATGGCTCGGTTTGTCGGGATAGGCACGAAGGACATAGCCGCCTTCGATGGCTGGTTTTATGAAATTCATAAAAACATACCTTCTACCTTTGAGACGCAACCTTTTAAGAATGACAGAGAGTGTACAAGAGTCCTCTTTTATTACATTTACAAGACGTTGAACTTGTTCCCTAACTTGTTCCCTAACTTGTTCCCTAACTTGTTCCCTAGGTTGTTCTATGGCTTTGTTGTCTGCTTGTGTAATTGATTGGTTTACAGTTTGTTCTATGTTATGTACTGTACCACTAACTGTACCACTAGCTTGACCACTAACTTGTTCTACAGCCTGGCCAATACCTTGTTTTACGGTTTGTTCAATGGCTTGTACTGTACCACCAACTTGTTCCCCTACCTTATAAGTGATGGTTGAACTGACCAAGTCGCTGGTGAACTCCACCTTGCCGTTGGTGAGTTGTTCCCAGGCCAGCATCTTGTCGATGCCGTAGCCCGCGTTTTCGCCTAATTTGGCATAGCGGAAGAACTTGATGATGTTTGGGTTACGCGGAATGGAATGTATTTGCGTGCGTAGTTCCGACAATGGAAACATAAACCTACCGGGATTCTGTAGTTCAATGCGGTCGGAAAACACCCGTATGGTTGGGTGCATTGGGCTGAAATAGTCGGCATGGGCGCAGCAGTTCGTAAGTCCCTCTCTCAGAGCATACAGTTGCGATTCGTCTTCCGCTCCAATGCCATTGGGACGGGCATCGTAAGGGGCATTCACAAAGTTGCGCAGACGTTGGAGGATAATCTGGTACGATTCCCAAATGTTGTCCTGCTCCTGCATACGATAGGTGTAGCGTACCTGAGCCTCGGCAAGGCTTCGGCCTGGTATTTCGAGGTAGTCAATCCAAAAATTGCTCACATATCGCTGAACCACATCGCGTTGGCCGAGCATCAGAATGCCGCCAATGGTTAACTGTCCGTCTTTCGAAATGCCCACTTTGTCGCAGAATTGCTCGTCGGACAGGTTTTTGTAGGGGAATGACGGATTGTCGTTGCGGATTTGGTTTCTGTAGGTTTCCAACGAGCCCTTGTTTAGGTCGTTGATGTTTGTCCCTTCAACCACCTGTTCGCTCTTGCTCCCGAAGGCTTGGTCGCGCATCATGGCCATGACTTCCGTTTCAGTAGCGCGTCGGTCGCCGCTGCCTGTGCGAATGAAGGTGTTGATGGGATTGTTGTAGTAGATGGGCTTTATCAGCGACGACGGCACAAAGAAAGCCAGCACCAGTTTCCCGTCTAAGTTGTATTTCATTCCCTTGGCCGACAATCTCATGTTGAACTTTTCGCCACGAAGCGTATTCAAGAAGTCCGATTCCGTCTTCTCGCCGTTGTTCACGCCTTGAATCTCGAACTTCTTTCCCTCCTGTTTGACGCCCAAAACAATCCATCCGCCAGAAGTGTTGGAGAAGGCCGAAACCGTTGACCACACGTCTTCCGACAGTTTGTTTTGGGATGCCTTACATTCAAAGTCATCCCACTCAATATCAGCTAATTTCTGTAGTAATTCTTCTTTGGTCATTTTCGATTTTTGTTTATATTTTAATGATAATCAGGTGTTTGGCTGTAGATGTAAGTAGATTTATCTCCTGCGCTCGCTTTTGGGTGGGTGAGTATCACCTCCAATGCTACAAAGATAATGTATGCGCATCAGCTTCGCAATTTTTTTAGAACTAATTTTGGTAGTATAGACATCCCCATTTCGTTGGATATAATACTTGCTGATAATCAGATGCTTAGATGTAAGCCGTTGCCTTTTATCCTTTGTTTATCCCCTTTTTTCGGTATTGCCCACCGAGCTTAGAAGCCGTTACTTTGCAACCGTAAAACAAGTTCGTTTCATTCACAAAATAATACGCGTTATGAAGAGCATTGCAATTGTTTACGGCTCCACCACGGGCAACACCAAGGAGGTGGCCGAGATGCTGAAGGCCGAGCTCAAGGACTTTGAGGTGAGCCTGTTCGATGTGGCCAATCGTCCGTTTGTCGAATTGGCTAAGTTTCAGAACATTATCCTAGGCACATCAACCTGGGGGGCGGGCGACATTCAGGACGACTGGGAGTTGGCCATCAACGACCTGAAGGCCACTAACCTTGCGGGCAAGGTGGTTGCGCTGTTTGGTTTGGGCAGCGCCAGCGGTTTTGCCGACACCTTTGTTGACGGCATGGGCACGCTCTACGATGCCGCTTGCGAAACCAACTGCAAGCTGGTGGGAGCAACCTCGGCCGAGGGCTACGGCCATTCGTCGTCGACCGCCGTTCGCGACGGCAAGTTTGTTGGCCTGGCCATCGACCACGACAACGAGAGCAACCTTACGCCCAGCCGCATTGCCGAGTGGGTGAAGGCTATTGCTCCAGAGTTTGTTTAAATGACAGGAGGTAAGTTGGTTATATAAATCTATGTGTGATGCTCTCCTCGCGGCGGGCTGGGGCTGCGTGCTGTGCCGGCAGCCCAAGGCGGGGAGAGCAATTTTTTAGAAGCGGCGATGTTTTATGCAAGTGCTTGTGCATCATATATATGAGTACAAAAAGGGGCTGCGCGATTTGGTGCTCCACACCATGCCGCGCACGCAACTCCACGAGGCCGAACGGCGTTTGCAGCGTCAGAATATAGCCTACTTGGTGCAGCCGCTGAGCAGCACGCAGGTGAACATATTCTTCGGCCGTCCCGAGTGCTTGGGCGTTATCGACCGCATAGGGCTAAAGCCGCTCTACTGCTATACGCCCGAAGAGGATTTTATTTTGGGCATAATGCTGGGCTACGACCGCAAGCTGCAGTGCGAGAGGTTTCTGCGTATGCGCCCCAAGCCAGCCGCTAAAGTCGCCGAGCGTTGCGCGTCGGCACACTAATCAACCTAAAACATTCTGTGAAAATGAAAACCGAACGGCAATTTAAGATGCTGTCAATCAGTGAATTTACTCGTGCTGCCGATAGTTACGAGTCGTCCAACGCGGGCATCTATAATCTCTGCAAAAAAGACTATCCAGACATATTGGAGGAGGTGAAACGTGAGCCATTCAGCGATTTGCTCGACGCAGGCTGCAGCACTGGCCCCATGCTGTCGCTGCTGTCGGACGAGTTTCCGAGCAAGCATTTTACGGGCGTTGACCTAACGCCCAAGATGATTGATGTGGCTAAGCGCAAGCAATTGCCCAACGTTACGTTCGTTTGCGGCGATTGCGAGGATTTGCCATTCGATACCGATGCGTTCGACGTGATTATTTGCTCGCAGAGTTTCCACCACTATCCCAATCCGCAGAATTTCTTCCATAGCGTCCGCCGCTGCTTGCGTCCAGGCGGGCGGCTCATTCTGCGCGATATGCTGATTCCTGGGCGCGTTTTGCATTGGTTCTGTAACAAGGTGGAGCTGCCGCTGCTCAACCGCTTGGGCTATGGCGATGTGCATTGCTACAATCGGTCCGAAATACAAGCCCTGTGCGACCAAGTGGGTCTGCTTTTGGAGCGATTCGAGCGGCGCAAGGGTATGAGGCTTCATGCGGTAATACGCAAGCAATAAAGTGTTTTAATTTACTGTTTTTTTTATGTTTAGATTTATTTTTACGCTGATATTAACACTATCAGCACTAACGGCTGTTGCCCAAACGGCGGGCATCAGCGGTTTGATTGTTGATGCAACCACGGGCGAGCCGCTGCCTGGAGCCACCGTGCTGCTTACTGGCCGCAACAAGGGCGCAACAAGCAATGCGCATGGTGAGTTTAGCTTGAAAGGGCTGTCGGCAGGTGAGCATAGCGCCACATTTTCGTTTGTGGGATATAGCCCTAAAACCGTGCAGTTTACGCTGTTGCAGGGCGAAACAACTAAGCACCTGCGCGTAGAACTTACGGATGCGGCGCAAGATATTGAGGAGGTGCGCGTTACGGCCAAAAGTGAGGCGCGTCAGCTGCGCGAGGCCGCCATGCCCATTGCCGTCATCTCCATGAACGAACTGCAGGGCACGGTGAGCGACATCAACGAAGCCCTGTCGAAAACCGCTGGCGTTAAGCTGCGCTCCACGGGCGGCGAGGGCAGTGCCACACGCCTCTCGGTGCGCGGCCTCGAGGGCAAACGCATTGGCTACTACCTCGATGGCCTCCCCATGAACGACCATTCCGACTTCATCAACATCAACGACATTCCGGTGGATATGATCGACCGCATCGAGGTCTATAAGGGCGTGGTGCCCGCGAAACTGGGAGGCACGGCGCTGGGCGGCGCGGTGAACGTAATCACCCGCGAATATCCGCCCCGCTACGCCGATGTGTCGTACACCGTGGCCTCGTTCAACACCCACAAAATCAACGCAGTGCTGAAGTTCAACCCCGGCCGCTACGAGTTTGGTCTGGGCGGATTCTACACCTATTCCGACAACAACTACACCATGGAGCTGCCCATGGAGCCAGGCCACTACGTGCGCCGCAACCACGACCGTTTCCGCCGTTTTGTGCTGGGCAGCAGCTTCACCTCGCGCTGCTGGTGGTTCGACGAGGTGGTGTTCTAACCCTCGTTCACCATCTCCGACAAGCAAATTCAGGGCATTGAGTACAACATTCAGGAGGCCACAACCAAGGCCAAGGCCTTTATTCTGCCCACGCGCTTAGAGCGCACTAACTTTTTGGCCGATGGCCTCGATTTTCTGCTCGATTTGGTTTATGCCTACACCGAGCATAGCCTTATAGACAAGGCCATGCAGCGCTACCATTGGGACGGCTCTACCTATCCGCCCGCCACGGCCTTTGGCGGCGAAATTGGCCTAACGCCAAGCAATGCGTTCAATACCCGTTTTGTAGTAAGCAAAAAACTGAACCTCAACTATTTGCTGACCAAAACGCAGAGCATCAACCTAAACTCAACGGCCAACTTTGTGCGCGGCACACCCACCGACCCGCTCAAAGAGCAGGCTTTGGGGCGTAAAACGCAGTTCGACAGCCAGATGTATAACTGGGTGCTGGGGCTTTGCCTCGAATCGCGTAGCCCGGGTGATGTGCTCTACAATCAGCTCACAGCCAAGTACTATCGCTACGACATGACCACCAAGCTGCGGCCAGCCTTTGGTCATGGCGAAATTCAGGACGTGCACAACGTGCGCAACAACTGGGGCGTGAGCGAGGCGCTGCGCATACGCCTGCTGCCGTCGCTGCTGCTACGCACCTCGGCGGCCTACGACCTCCGCCTGCCGTCGGACGACGAGCTGCTGGGCGATGGTTTTATGATTATGCCCTCGGCCAGCCTTGAGCCAGAGCGTAACGCCAGTTTCAACCTCGGCCTGCTGTTCGACCGCGAGATTGCGCCCAACCGCCGTTTCAGCGTCGAACTGAACGGTTTCTATATGTACCTCAACAACATGATTCGCTACGTGGGCGGGCTGTTGCAGTCGAATTACCAGAATTTTGGCCAAATGCGCACCCTGGGCACCGATGTGGAGGTGAAGGCCGATGCCACCAGCTTTTTGTATATCTATGCCAACGCTACGCTGCAAGATTTGCGCGATGTGCGCAAGTTTGAGGCGGGTTCCAATGTGCCCAATCCCACGCTGGGCAGCCGTATGCCCAACATTCCCTACCTCTACGCTAATGCGGGCTTTGAGCTGCACCGCGAGAACCTGTTTGGCGGGCGCGGGCAGAACACCCGTTTGCTCGCAAGCTGCTCGTTTGTGGAGGAATATCTCTACGACTTTGAGCAGTCCAAACATCAGCAACGCCGCATACCGCGTGCGCTCACCTTCGATGCGGGCGTTGAGCATAGCTTTTTCGATCAGCACCTAATTGTTGGTTTTCAGATGAATAACATCACCGACGCTAAGGTGATTTCTGAGTACAACCGCCCGCTGCCCGGGCGTAACATGGCGCTAAAGGTGCGCTATATAATGCGTTAGTAATCAATCAACTAAAGATAATTTGTTATGAAACTACAACTCACATCTTTGGCCATTGGCCTGTTTGCATTGCTTTTGGTGGCTTGCAACAAAGACGATGGCAAAAAAAACGAACCCGCCAGCACTGGCGATGTGCTAATCTGTACATCAATCGTAAACCCCGATGGTTCAACCGGCTCGTGTTATTTGCAGCTCATTGATGGCATCGACGAGGCAAGCTATAGCAACGCCAACGCCTATCCGTTCTCGTTTAGCGTTATGCCTCAGGTTTACAATAATTGGGCTTTCGAGGCTTCGCTAATGGGCGAAAAGCAAACGCTGGAGCGCTACGACCGCGTTGAGGGTCAGGGGCTTATAAAAGGCCCAGCCTTGCAGATGACCGACGGTGCTTGCGCCTGCCAAATGGCCTTTGCGAGCGAAACCAAGGCCTACGTTTCCATCTGGAACAAGGGTAAAATCTATATCATAAACCCCACCAGCATGACCAAGACGGGCGAGATCGACATTGCCGAGTATGGCGTCGAGGATAGCGACCCCAATCCCGCCGGCATGGTGCTGCGCGACGATGGCCTGCTCTTTGTAAGCCTTAACCAGATTGGCGGCAACCAGATGCCCTATCCCGACCGCCCCGCCGCCGATGTGCTAATCGTTGACACCAAGACCGACAAGCCCCTGAAGATGATAACCCACACGGCTTCGGGTCTGTCGTACCCCTCGCGCCCCATCGATCCCCGCATGATGTTCATCGACGAGCAGGGCGACATCTACGTTGGCTGCATGGGCTATTTTGGCTTTATGCCAACCCACAAATCGGGTTTCCTGCGCATAAAGAAAGGCAGTCAGGAGTTCGATGCCGACTACGCCTTCACGCTGCCCGAAACCGCCATTGAGGGCACCGAGCATCGTGCCGACTATCTTTGCGCTGTGCAGTATGCTGGCAATGGCCAGCTCTATGCGTTGCTGCAGTGCAACAGCCTGCACGCCGATCCCGCCAACCCCAACTATCTGGCCGATCACACTGTTTTGCCCGTACTGATGGACCTGCGCAATAAAACAATAAAATGGCTGTCCGACTTGCCCACGGGCAACAATTTTGGTGGTATTGGTGCCTACAACGGTAAAATCCTATTCGGGCTTTCGTCCACCAAAGCCAAGGGCTTCCACATCTACGATCCCGCCACGGGCAAGGGCACGCCCAACCCTGTAATCAGCACCACTGGCGAGCCTTTCTTTTTTGCGCATTTGGGCGAGCGTTGGTAGAATCATAAAATTAGAAAAACTATGGAGACAAACGTTAGCAAAATATCGCTGCTTTGGGTAGTAATTATGGTTGGTTTTGCCATGCACATGCTTGCCGACCTGCTCCCCCTGTGTTGGGGCGCAAACGTAGCAATGCCCGATGCCACGGGCCAGGCACCCATGGGCATGTTGGTTTTTATGATTTCTATCGCCTTTGCCGTTCCCATGTGCGGCCTGCTGTGCCAGCACTATAGGAGCCGCAAGTCGATGCGGGTTGCAAATATGGTGTTGGCCAGCATCATGCTGCTTTTCTGCGTGCTGCACATGGCCGAGCTGTTGGAGGAGTTTAGCCCAGTGCAGGCCATCATTCTTGTGCTGATGGTCATAGCGAGCCTATTTCTTTTCATTCTTTCACGTCGTGCGCTTAAATAGCAACTTTGGTTAGTTTGTTACCGATATGCATCGGTGCGTGGGCGGGGGAAACACCTCGCCCACGTGTGTTTTTGGGGGGGTAGGGCTATGCTGTGCAAAATCATGATCGGCAGCTGTAACCTTTTTGCGGTATGTTGGGTATTATAAAAGTTGAGTCTGCGCCTTTTTGTGGCTGGACTTATGTTTTGAAAATAATGTGTTGGATTATATTTAAGCAAGCAGCTATTTAATTATGTTATGAATCTTTTTTTTGAACGTGTGTCGTTTAACTATGTTGATGTAGTGAGCGTTTTTGCAATACCAATGGTAATAGCAATTTTTGCTCTCGCTTTTCCATTGTTATTTCAAACAGCAAGTAGAATCGATGACAAATACAATTCAACCTTGCTCATAAAAGTGTTTCGAAAAGATTGGATTTGCAAGTGTTTTATATACACCCTTTTGAGTGCGTTAATTTGTTGTGGATTATGGGTATTGCAATTGCCAAGGCCAAGGTTAATAGATTGTGGAGAAGCCATAAATGTTCTTATTGACAACTCTGCATTGATATTATTGCTTGTATCAACCGTTGTTCTTGTTGTGATGACAATATGTTCAATGTGGCTGATGTATGTTTATTATATGCCAAAGCTATTGTTTGAAAGACTAAAAAAGCAATATCACAATAGCAAAGCTAACGACAAGTCTATGTTGTTTATGGCTATATCGAAGCTTATGCACTATGCTATCAAAAAATCTGATTCTGAACTATCATTCTCAACATTGCAATTTTATTATGATGAATTCTCTGCATGCAGAAAGGATAAAAAGAATAAGATATGTACATATCCAGAAGAATACTATCGCGTAATTAACGAAACCAATGAACTTGTGTATATGGAACCTAAAAAAGAAACGTCATTTTTCAATGAAAGCGTTATGTTAGGTTTGCTTATAGACGAATATCAGGGTACGATACTAAGTAATAAAACATATAGTGAAATATGGAGAGGTATGCGTCAAGCTCTATACTATAATAGAGCGGATTTCATCATTGCATATTGGAGAAAAGCTCATCAATATATGATGCTATTTTTAGATATAGTCCGTCCCCAATACGATGAAAATTTCAATGTTATTAATCAAGAAGATATAGTTAGAAGAGATGCTGAGCGTGAAAGATTTCTTGAATTCCATTATGCATTAGGTGGATTATTGATGATGAAGCAGAAGTACAATCTAATAAATCAACTCACATCATGGACTAATCAAACACCGCCAAAATATGTTCTTGTTCCTGAAACAATGGAAGAAGTGATAAATCGATTTATGGACATTGAGAAAAAGGGCGGATATATGAATCCATTATATTATGAACAAAAATATCCATTCCCAGATATTTCAGGAGTTAATGCGAATGATATCATCAAAATGTGGATTAAACGCTACATTGCAACTCTATTTCTTCGTCAATATACTTTGCACGAATATTTTGTCTATTCTCGTACGTTAGAGATGCCTAATCCACCGCAAACTTTATCAGAAAAGAGGAACTGGATTGAAGAACTTGATATTCTGAAAAGATTCGTTATGGAATATTTATCAGACACTACTTGTTTGAAAGCATTGAATTTGGACGCATTAAGTTCACCAGATTGGTTTGCGGATAACAACAAGCCTAAACCAGAGGAATTGATAGAGAATTTGAAAAATAAAGTAGAGTATTCTGCGGAACAGAAAAAAGCAAATCAAAAACTTGACCCTCAAAAAATCGTGCAACTAAACGATGCTACGAAGAAAATATTGACCCATTGCTTCGATTATTACGAGCAGTTATTTAAAAATCGTATTGCAGATTCAGAACCACATAAATCTCTAGTCTATGGAGGTATATATAGGGTTTTTGATAAAATGGCGTTTGCCGCTGACCAAGATATTGGCTATGACAATTGTATATTCGCAGAAATAATCGCAACTGAATTTAAACAAAATATGCCTTCTGTTTTCAGGGTGTATTACAAAACGACTTACTATGTATTGGAAGAAAAAGTTCTCTTTTTAGCTATAGACAAACTGCAATTGGATTGTGAAAAATTCACAATAGTATCCGTAGGCGTAAATCTATTTTTTTATAAATCAAATGGAATTATTATTCCTAACGAGAATGGTGTTATGGAATACAATGGCATTCCAATTTTAGAACTTGGATTTTCTCGAGTAGATGTGGTGAAAAATTCTTTGTTTGTTATGCTAAATGATGATTTGCCTTGTATTCAGCATAATGAGATTAATAAAGAAATCATAAATAAATATGGGTTGAATTCTATTGATGAAAAGTACCATATTTATACAAATGTTATTGACCTGCACGAAAATATTGATATTCAAAATGAAGTCAGAGAAGAGTCTAATATTCAGGTCTTGGATAAATCAGTTTTGGTCTGTGTAGATGTTAACACTGAGGTTCGTTGTAAAATGAATGCAAAATGTGTTCAATTGAAAGTGTTCTCTCAATTTGACAATATTGGTAATCCTAATAAGCCAGAAGATGTGAAAAATATATGGTGAGAGCATTTTTTTGCATTTTCGCTAATGGCTATTTGAGTTTTACATTGCTTTTCCACACGATTTCATTTTGTTTATGCCTATTGGCCTCCTACATCCCCGATTTCCTTGTCCAACTGGGCAATCGCGTGTATATGATAGAAACCAAGGCCGACAATCAGCTGCAGGCCGCCAATGTGCAGCGCAAGCGGCGGG
>JAFWUG010000085.1 GCA_017524185.1 Bacteroidales bacterium | reverse complement strand
TAATAGTACGTGGTGTTACCCGTGCTACCTAGCGTATGCCCCGAGGTGGAGCCTGGATTAATGGCTGTCCAGTCGCCTGAGGTGGTCTGCGTCAGTGCGTAAACTTCCTCCCAACTGTTTTGTGCCCATGCTCCTTGTGCAACCGCACACAGCAGAGCGAAAAATAGTAAAGTTTTCTTCATAATTATGTTAATAGTTTGATTTTTTCGTTAAAAAGAGGTACAAAAATAATCAAACTATTCCAAACAAAAGGGGATTTGAAGCCCTGGATAGCAAGTTTTGTAAATTTTGAAACTTTTTGCAAATTTTGAAAGTGATTTTTACGATTTTGAAACTCGGAATTGTAAATTTTGAAACTACATATACCGCATCCAGGTGGTTACAGATTGCCCCATGCGCTGCTTGAAGGCGAGACTGAAGGTGCTGTAGCTGCGGAAGCCGCTTTCGCTGGCAAGCTGCTGTACGATGATGGTCTTTCCGGCAGAGACTGCCTCACGATAGAGTTTCGTGAAGTGGTTGATGCGGAGATTGTTGATATAGGCATTGAAGGTGATACCTTGGTATGAGAAATACTGGCTGAGATAGGTACGGTTGGTGCCGATGATCTTTGCGAGCTGTGGAAGAGTGAGGTTGTGCTGCAAGTAGAGCTGAGTGGCAACACAATGCTCATCGAGCTGATGTTCGATGTTGGAAGGAATGACCAAAGGCTGTCGTGTCGATTCGTAGGGTTGTTCCTCCGGTTGTTCGGGTTGTTCTTCGACTGTAATGTTTTTAAGCTGCGGCAGCGTCTCAATACGCCACAGTAGGAAGCAGTAAAAAATGATTGAGATGAATTGCACGATATAGTTTATTGTAAGGTCTTCGCCATCGAATCCATAGATAATGATTAACAGCAGAATGACGGTTATCAGCGCATGGCTCAGCCGTACCTCCTTGTTCTCCAAGTCGGCATAGTTGTCGCGCAGCCAACGTCCGTATTGCTTGACAGCAAATCCCATATATATGGTAAAAATGACGTAAACCAACAAGATGTATGCTAATCCGAAGGTTTGGAAATAACCATTGGGATTGACAATGTGGAGTATCTTGAGCACCGCGAATGGTATAGTCGCTATGACGATGGGCCAGACGTGCCGCTTGCGGTCTTGGAGCATGGCAAACATAGTGCCGGGGATGGTGGTGAACAACGTTAGACAGTCGAGATAAGTGAGCACCATAAAAGCCACAGAATTAGTGTCGCCGGAATAGATGCGGAAAAAGAGCCACCATATATGGCCCAAAAATGTTAAGGCAAAGAGTGCCGCAGCCCAACGGCGCAGTGGCATGGGTGGCGTGACATCGGCTGAGAAGGCGTTGCCCTTACGAAACAGCAAGTATATGCAGGCGTTGAGCGCTATTATTGCTGATACGCCGTAGAGCATGAAAAATAATATGATGGAGGTGGATATATGATCGAGTGACATTGTCGTAAACAATTTTTTTACGTGGCAAAAGTAATAAATAATAAAGTATGGGAAAAGAAAAAAATAGAAATTTTAAAACAAAGCTGATGGTTTGGATATTATTAGTATTTTAACATCGTTCTAAAATGATATAGCAGCTGTGCTTATGGTCCCGATGCCAGACATCAAGAATGAAACCACGCAGCGATGCGGTCGGCTACATTTTGACGGATGTTGTTGTAGAAGAAGCTGTAATCGCATACATGATAGCATTCAGGTCCGAACAACGACCAGCCATTTTCTGGGATGGCATATTTGGCAGGATCGACTGTTGTGACGACCACCACACCGCGTTCGGTGTCG
>JAFWUG010000084.1 GCA_017524185.1 Bacteroidales bacterium | reverse complement strand
TTAGCGTGGCCGTTGCTCCCTCCTCGTAGGTGCCAGTGCCGGTGATTGTGCCGCCCTCGGCGGGGTTAGCCGTAGCGCTGACGGTGTAGGTGTTGGGCGTTACGATGGCCTCAAACTCAGCCGTTAGGCTTGCATCGCCCGTTACGGTGAACGAGTAGGTGTTGCTGGTCGAAACCTCGCTGCCCGCGATGCTCCAGCGCATGAACCTGTAGCCAGCGTTGGCCGTTGCCGTTAGCGTGGCCGTTGCTCCCTCCTCGTAGATGCCAGTGCCGGTGATTGTGCCGCCCTCGGCGGGGTTAACCAAGCCCTCTACAGTATACTTAATAGCCTCAAATTCAGCTTCTACTATCACATCGTGCTGTGGCATTACGAACGACATGGACGTTGCATCGATGGGCACAAGTACCGAGGCATCATCTGCCTTGTGCGCAGATATACGTTTCAACCTATTTCCACCATTGGGCGTTACTTGCAGTAGCACCTGCCGGTTAGTAAGCGTGTCGGACAGCACAATGCTAAAAGGTAGCGCTACTATACCACTGCCAGTTACGGAAGTCTTCACTGTAAGCGTGTTCGCCAATATCCATCCGTTCCAAATATATGTATTGCCACCATTATCGGCTCGATATGCTTCGCGAGCCGTCTGAAGTTCTCCACGCGTTAATGGTTCGCCTTGCGCATCAACCAATTGCAACAAACGTGGCTGGCTGCTCGAATAGCCATAAAACACACCATATTTCAGCATAGGGGGCTTTGCTCCCAATTGCATCATGCACAAATTATTATTGGCGTAGAATGCCTGATTGTATAGCAGCGATGCCTGCGGGAGTTTAAGCGTAGCTAGCTGGCTGCTGCGAAAGGCATAATTACCTATATTTTTTAGCCCATGAGCTTCGAAGCGTTGCAACGATGATGCAAAATATCCACCATCGGAAATTTCCAGCGCGGGCATATCGGCCACCGTGGACACGCCGTTCGATATTATAAATGTGCTGAGCTGATTTAAATTGTTCCGTTGCTGACGTAGATAATGCCAATTGGCCACCAAAAATTCTCCTCCCGTAACCTCAATCGATTGAATCGTACCAAAATCTAACCCCTGTAGGGCTTCCGCCAATGTATGACCCGTGCGATGCATAGTTGCATTCACCATTATTTGCATCAAAGGCGCACCATCGAGATTGAAGCCATACCATTGCTCAACAGCGGCATCGTAACCCGACGTTAGCCTATAAGCCTGCTGGGCTGCATTGAGGGCTTCGCCGCTAATCTCTGCTCCGTTATCATCTACAATATATAAATACCGAGGGAATGAACACTCGCTAAACGCATTCCCCACACTCACCGTAGGCGGCGTAGCGCCTAAATACAAGCGAGCCAGCCCACTATTCCGGAAAACAAAGCCACCATATATAGCCTCAAGGCGCGGCAAACAAAGCGAGTCGAGCATTCCACATGAAGCAAATGCCGAGGAGTAAATATGCCTCAAATTGGGCAAACTTACAACCGATAAACTGCTGCATTTTGCAAATGCGTAATATCCAAGCACTTGTAACTGAGGTATGGATATTTCACGTAGCGATGCTCCAAAATACGGCCTGTCGATACTGGTTGATGGCATATCGGACACCGTAACCGCATCTCCAATAAAAAAGCGTTGTAATCCTGTTAAATCAGCCATATAACCCTTTAGCGCTACCCATTCGGCTGCTGTAAAATCGCCGCCAACAATATCGATAGAGGTAATATTTGAGCGCAATAGCCCGCTATTGTCTATGGCCGCGAGCAGCGAAGGGGCTATGGTTTCAGCATTTCCATTAATGCTAACAACAAGATTGTTGGGAGTTTCGCCTATCCGCCACCCATACCAAAAATCATCGCCTGGCATACCATCATCGTATGAGCGATAGGCATCAACTACGTTCGCCTGCAGGTAGCGCGGCGCGGGACATCCCGCAAACGATTTATCGCCCACCGTACTTGGCGGCGTATCGCCCAGCCGCAGCATGGTAAGGGCCGATGACTCGAATACCGCATCTTCGATTGAGGTTAAAGCGGGAAGTTCCATCGCGGTAAGATCGCCGCAATGCACAAATGAGCGATAGCCAATATGCTGTAAAGCTGGCATTTGTACCTTGTGAAGCCTGAGGCATTCTGCAAACACCATTTGATCCAACGTTATGCACTGAGGCATCGAAACTTGCATAATTGAAATGCAGCCCGAAAAGGCCCTAAATCCTACACTGGGACATTGTGATGCTTTAAACGTTTGAATGGCTTTAAAATATGGCTCGCCGCTAACGGTAGCAGGTATTGCAGCCACTTTCCCAGTAGTCGAAACTTCGAACGATACTAATTGCGCAAGTTCTGCTGCATTCTGGCGCAGCCAAACCCAGTTGTCGGCCGAGAAATCGCCGCTGGTTACCGCAATGCTATTAATGGTGCTTAACGGCGTTGCCCCCACAGCATCGGCGAGCGATGCAGCTGTAATAGGCGAGCCTCCATTAATTTTTACCTGTATGGGTGTAGGTGCTGCTGTTATATTAAATACCTGCCAAACAGAACCATAGCTCGCAATGGCAGCATTAAAATTCGCACCTGTAAGCTGATTGCCCATATCATCGATTAGCTGCAAAACGCAAGGAAAAGGGCATCCCTCAAAAGTCCTACCAATCACCGAAGGGGCTTTTTTACCGAGCTGCAAGGTGCAAAGCGCGGTTTGATCAAAAACATTAACGCCAATAGACCCCACCTTGGGCATTCCCACCTTAGTGAGCAAACCGCATTTCATGAACGCGGACATATCTACCTGCTCCATGCTAGGCAGCCAAATCTCTGAAAGCGATGAGCAAAAGGCCATTGCATATTTACCGATACGCGTCAGTTGCGGCAACTCTACGGTTACGAGTTTTGCCGAATTATACAACGCAAAATCGCCCAGCTGTTTAAGTCCTGGTGCTATAAATTCGCGCAACGCTGGTCCAAAGTAAAGGCTATCGGAATTTAAAAGCGCTGGCATATCGGCCACGCTAACGCTTGGAGCAATCACAAATCGCTCGAGGCTAAGCTGCTGACTCCTAATCTTTTTCATGTACTGCCAATCATTCGCAGATACAATCCCATCGACAATCTCTATTGATGTAACATGCTTAATATCAACAGCCTCAAGAACTGATTCGAGCGTTGGCTGTGAACTAATCGTATGGGTAATCCCATCAGCGGTGATATTTACCGTAAGATTCTGTCCGCAAAGTGTTTGTATATAAAAGGCTGACAAAACAAAAAGCCCCAAAAAGGCATAACAAAGCTTTCTCATGATGCACTGGTGTTATGTATTGTTCCACTTACATGTTGTTTTAAACGCAATATCTCCCAATTGGGTTATAAACTCCCCAAAAAAAGGGGCGAACCCGCAGGTTCGCCCCTCCCCTTCTCGCGAAGGTCCAATCCAAAAACCGTTTACCGTTTTATAAACTTCAGCGTTACAGGCATACGCTCCTCATGTATGGTGATGAAATACAGGCCAGCGGCCAAATCGGCCACGTTGATGGGCTGGCTTGCGCTGATGTACTCCGTGCGAACAAGCGTACCCTGAGCGTTGAATATATCGGCCCTTACGCTGCCCTGTAGCCCGTTGGCCTTGATGTTTAGCACATCAGCAACAGGGTTGGGGTATAGCGTGAACATGGGCTCGGCCTCATCGGTGAGCTGCTGAGCGGCAAATGGCTCAACAAATGAGCGGGTGCTGCGCTGCGATACGATATTCACAGCGTAATCCTCAACCTCACCGTAGTTGAAGGTTTCGCAGGCCGACTGCGATGAGCTGAACTTCATGCTCACACGCATACGGGTAATACCCAGCGAGGCATTGGCTGGTGTGGTTACGTTTACCGACATCAGGTTGCTGCTGCTCGATGAGCCGCTGGCTACTATCTCGTCGTCGGTAAATACGCCATCGCGGTTGTAATCTATCCAAACCTTCCAATACTGGGTGTAGGCCGTACCTGCAAACCCTGCTCTAATGTAGAGCGTATTGGTCTCACCCAAAGCCACGGTGGCCTGCTGGTTGGTGTTATCGGCATAGCCGCCATTGGAGGCCGATACATTGTCGATACCCGCATACTGCACGGTGCTAATCCACTCGTGGGTAGAGCTATTACCTTTCGATGCGCAATAGCCCTCGGGCATAGGCAGAGGTTGAGCCGCATCGGCAAGGGTGGTGAATACAACCTGCTCGCCATAGGCCGTACCAGCCTGATTGGTAGCGAAAGCGCGTAGGTAATAGGTGGTATTGGCACTCATGCCAGTGGCATTCACGGTGAACGCGCCAGTACCAGTGCCCACATTAATCACAGCGGCGTTGTTGATAGATGGATTCGGCGTGAAGCCTATGCAGAAACCGCGAGCAGTTACAGCGGCATTGCCGTTAGCAATAACCTCGCCGTTGAACGTAGCCGTAGTGGTGGCCAAATTGCTCACTGCAAGAGTAGAAACAGTGGGCACAACAATAACGGGTGCTGCTGTAGCGACAAGACTAATGTCATCGATGTACCAGTAGTCAAATCCGTAGAGATTGCCCTCGAGCACAAAGGCCACATACGTGGTAGCGGAGTTCATGCTGTTTGCAAGCTCAATGGTAACAGTGGTTGCCGCAATATTATTGGCATCGGTAGCCACGCTCCAAGAGGTGTTAACCCAGTTCTGCAGGTCATTGGATGTTTGCACCTTGATAGTGGGTCCATTCGATGAATAGGCATCGAAATGATGCTTAAAGGTGAGCGTTGCACGGTTGGTTCCCTCGGTGTTGATGGCTGGAGTTATCAAACGTACGGTGCCATTGGCATTCTGATACCTGCAGCGCATTTCGTTGGCCGCACCACCAGCCTTATTGGTGCTTACGAGCGTCCAGTTACTTTGTATCGATGTGCTGCTGGTTTGTGCCGTCCAGCCCTCGGGCATAGCGTTGGCCGTGAACGACTCAGCGTAGGGCAACGCATATCCAACGGGTTGGGGCTCAGGCTCAACAACATCGTTCAGCGTGGTAAAGGTGTTCGATACCGAGTAATTGCTGCTACCATTGGCATTCAATGCCTTCACGCTCCAGGTGTACTGCGTGCCGGCTGCGAGCGATGTTACATTGGTGCTGGTACCATTCACATCGTACTCATTGCCGTTGAACATCAGCTTGTATGATGTTGCACCATTTACGGCATTCCAGTTCAGCGTAGCCGTGGTTTGAGTGATGTTCGATACGTTTAGCCCCGTAGGTATGCCCGGAACAACTACGGGATTACCTCCGCCGCCCACATTCACATCGGACTGATGGGTGCCATGATTGTAGGCCGTAACGGTAAGCTTGGCTATTCCGTTGGCCAGCTGATGGTTCACCTGAGCCACGCCCTGCGCGTTGGTAAGGGCTGTATATGATACGTTGTTCTGATACAGCGCCACGCGGGCATTAGCCACTGGCGCACCGTTCGAGGTAACGGTTACGCTGTAAGGGCTTCCATTCACATTGCCAGCTGCAACATTCAAAGCTTTAGGACGTTCGGTGCGTACCTGTAGCGAAGCATCACCGAAGATAGTCCATGTTTGGAAGGTCTCACGGGTATTGGTGTTGTTGTATTGTTCGGCGAGCATCAGCACAACACCATTCACAGTGATTGAGCCAAATGTCGTGCGGTGGTCATCGGCGGTGGTCGATGTTCCGCTCTGCCCAGCGTAGTTGTTGTAGTTGTAACCACCCACCAAAATATCGTTGAAATAGTCCTGCCCCCTCATAGGTGGCACCCAAGGCTGATTGATGGTGGACATGATGGCAACCACAGCACCTCCGTTCTGCTTCTTCAGCCATGCTTCGGCAAAGCAGTCCCCTCCAGTGCGATGGAACTTACCCACCACGCAGGCTACCGAAAAGATAAAAGGTAGCTGCGAGTTGTTGGTGAGCGTGTTCACATTGTTCACGTATAAAGAGCTGGTGACCCACGAAGTTTCACCACCGTGGCCAGTATAGTTAATCAAGCCCAAACCGTTGTTGATGTACTGCACGGTAGCATTGGTAGTGGCGTTGGGCTGATACTGCGTATATACATTAGTATAGGTATAGGGCAATAGCTTGTTGCTGCGGATTACCTCAGAGTGCTCATAGTCAATTTCATTATCATCGGCTCCAACCCCACCCTCATTCGAGGCGATATTCAGAGCGCGAGCATACCAAGCACCGTTCATGTCAGGATTCTTCTCGTAGGCGATAGCCTTATCTACCTGCACGGTGATGTCGGCGGCGCTATTACCCGAAAAACGGCCAATGATGAGCTCAGGATAGTAATCGTTACCAACCACGCATCCCATCTGTGGGTCGGTGGGAGCGTTCTGCGTAGTACCCAAATTCGACTTTATGTCAGCCCAGTCGCCCACCAGCTGCACGTAGAGCAGGTTGGGATTATTGTTGTAAGCATTGGCTATAGTATTCACCACGTTGGTGCCCGTAGCTACCTGCTGCGTATGCACGGTGAAACCTTTTTGGCGCTTCCACTCTATGTAGGGAGCAATAGCCTGAGCATCGCGCTGGGTATATATCACCAGCATTTCGCCCCACTCGCCAAGCTGATGGGCGAATTTGCTCTCTGCATAGTTCATATATAGCGAACGATATGCATTGACCATGCTGGGATCTACCACGCTTGGAGCCACGTTGAGCGGGTTGGTGGTAGCGTGGGTATTGCGCTTCAACGTTACGGTCACGCTTTTATATACACGTAATGTTTGCTGCTTTGCGTTGTAACGGAACGGATGCGCATAAACATTCACGCCACGGGTATCGCGGAACACAAAGGGATCATCGCTGTAGGCCACGCGGGCAGGATACCACTCGTCAACCAACGACTCAGGGGCTACCTTATAGGGTATGGTAGCAGGATTCTGGTTGCGATAGATGGTACCACGCGAGGGTAGCAACGGATGGCTGAGCTTAATATCCTGATACTCGCCCTCTTCAATAACCAGCTCCACATCGCCCGATGCGGCCAGCTGCAATGTAGCACCAAGCATAGGTAGCTCAGCAAAGCCCTTCTGCTCGGTGGTTACACCGTGGTTGAACTCAATGGTGGTGTAAGCCACACCGTTCTTTACCACATCCACCAGTTTGTAATCTTTCACGCTGAACCTCAGCTGCATATCGCCTTTGGCGGCTGCGCTGTATTCAACGTTGTAGTCGGCGTTACCCCGGGTCTGAGCCGTGGTCGCGAAAACGCCCGACAAGCATAAAAATGCTAAAAGTAAACGTTTTACCATAATGCAAATAGGTTTTGGTTTTAGCTCAACATTGAGCGATGACAAAATTATGCGTCAAAACACATCGCTATCCTTTCACCCACCATTCAACCCAAAATGAACGACAAAGAACCGATAAAAACCGACAAAAAACACAACAAACTGTTCATCAATAGCATACCAGCCAAAATCTGTCTAAAACCGCACAACAAACGGGCAAACCGCCCCCCTACCCTCACGCAAAGCACACATACTAAGCAACCCACACAAATCATAAGGTAAACAGCTAAAAATCAATATATAACAAAACAATGCTCGCATCAATAATCAAAAAATAGAGCAAAGAACACCACATTTATAGACTAAATACGTATCTTTACCATAAATTTTTTTGACACCAAAAGCACCGCTTTATGAGAAAAAATGTACTACTAGCAGCCATC
>JAFWUG010000083.1 GCA_017524185.1 Bacteroidales bacterium | reverse complement strand
TCTGTGGCAATGCGTCGCACATCGGGTTTGAGCATGTCGCCAATGGGGAACATGGCCTGCGAAAGCTGTTCTTGGTTCAGCTGGCACAGAAAGTAGCTTTGGTCCTTGTTGGGGTCGCTGCCCGCTAGCAGGCGATGCATGGTTTGTCCAGCAATGTTGGTGGTGGCATGGCGGCAGTAGTGCCCCGTGGCCACTATTTTTGCACCCAGCTGCTTGGCAGCATTTAGGAAAGCGTCGAATTTTATTTCGCGATTGCATAGCACATCGGGGTTTGGTGTGCGTCCCTGGGCGTATTCGGCAAACATGTAGTCCACCACGCGGTGGCGGTATTCTTGGCTCAGATCCACATGCTCAAAGGGGATGTGCAGTTTGTGGGCCACCATTTCGGCAAACTGGCGGTCGTCGTCGTAGGGGCAATTGCCCTTGAGCAGGCCTGTGGTGTCGTGCCAGTTTTTCATGAATAGCCCAACCACTTCGTAGCCTTGCTGTTGCAGTACGTAGGCGGCCACGCTTGAGTCCACGCCGCCCGAAAGTCCTACCACTATCCGTTGTTTGCCCATTTGGTTTTATGATTTGATGTTTTGTTCTGCGGTGCGGCTGCGATGGTATCACAGCCCTACATGTTGTGTTTTGGTGTTTATTCAGACGCGATAAATCGTGTCTTTACATTCATCACTCTTGGTTATGACAAGGGGGCATGCCCCCTTGCTTCTTCTACATTGCTTTATCAACCTCCCAATGTCCTGTTTTGTCTGAGCCAATACGGCGAATACGACCTATGGTTTGCAGCGTCTTGATGGTACGGGCTATTGTTGGGCGCGAGAGATGGCATAACTCAGCAAGCTGCTCGTACGACGCAGTTGGCGACGATTCGATGGCGTTCAACACCGCCAACTCTGTCTTCGACAGCGAATGGATGCCGTTTTGTTTTACAGTATCATTTACAGTATCATTTACAGTATCATTTACAGTATCATCCTCTTCCTTCATCAGCCGAATCAGGTCCGATTGAGTGGCTATCACACGGTCGGCAATGAAGTTGGTAAACACTTCGGGACGCGTGTGAGCCGTTTCGAGCGAATAGATATACTCGTGGCGGAGAATAGCAGGTACAATGGCTATGGTGTAGCTGCAACGCATCAGGGCGAGGTTCATTAGCAGACGTGCCACGCGGCCATTTCCGTCAATAAATGGGTGGATGAATACAAAACGCCGATGCAGCGTGGCGGCCAACTCTATGGGGTGGAGCAGTTTTTCGTGCTTATTGTACCACGCGACCAATTTTTGCATCTCGGCAGCAATTTTTGAGACGGCTGTTACAGCATAGCGGCTGCCGCTGATATAAACTTTCACCTGCCGATAGCGGCCAGCTTTTTCGGCATCTAATTGTTGATAGAATAGGCGGTGCAGGGTGAGTATATCGTCTTCCGACAGATGTTGTTTTTCTGTAATCTGATGGATATAGTCGTAGGCTTTGGCATGGCCCACAGCTTCGTAGTGGTCGCGGAGCGGTTTGCCCTCAATGGTTAGCCCATCCTCAATAACCACTTTTGTTTCCGATTCAGTTAAACTATTGCCCTCCAATGCGTTGCTTGTGTAGGTTAGTCCCACGCGATAGTATTCGCGCAGCGATTTCAACGTCTCTGGCGGCAATGGTCGATAGGCCGACAGCAATCGGTTGTTCTCGTCGGCCTTTTGGTATTTGTACGATAATGTTTCTATTTCTTGCATCGTTATAATTCTATGTTTTCCGTTGTATGACAGGTGGAATGCCCCCTTGCTATATCCTCGATAAATCTCGTCTTTATATTTTTCGGTGTGGCTGCGATAGTATTACAACTCTACATGCTGTATTTTGTGTGTATGCGGACGCGATAAATCGCGTCCCTACATTCTACATTACGCAAACTTCCTTTGCCGTATGGCCTCGTAGAGCACTGTGCCTGCCGCCACCGAAACGTTTAGCGACCCAATTTGACCCAGTATGGGAATATGCGCCTGCTCATCGCATAGGCGCAGCACATCGGGGCTTATGCCTGTGTCCTCGGCTCCTAGCACTATTGCTAATGGACCGCGTAGGTTTGCAGAGTAGATGGGGTTTTGAGCCTTTTCGGTGGCAGCAACCAGCCTCACGCCGCACTCTTTAAGGAAAAGTGCCGCCATTTTGAGGCTACCCACGCGGCAAACAGGCACGTGCATAAGTGCTCCGGCTGAGGTTTTCACCGCATCGGCCCCCATGTTAGCCGCACCCTTGGCTGGCACCACAATGCCGTTAACACCAGCGCATTCAGCCGTTCGGGCTATAGCACCAAAGTTGCGTACATCGGTGATACGGTCCAGCAGCAACAAAAACGGCTGCTTTCCTTCCGACTGCAATTGAGGCACATATTCTTCTATCATGTGCGTTTTCACTGCGCCCACGTAGGCCACCACGCCCTGGTGGTTGCGCTCCTTGAATCGTTCAAACACCGCTGCTGGCACATGCTGTATGGGTATGCCCTTATGTTTTAGTACCCCCATCATCTCCAGTGCTAGCGGACTGTTAAGTCCCTGCCTTACCAGCACCTTGCTCAGCGGTCGGCCAGCATTAGCAGCCTCAATAACTGCCCTTATACCATATATAGTGCTCTCGTTGTTCATGTCTAAATTATGATGTATAATGATGCCGCAAAGGTAGCAAAAATGTAGGGGAATTTAGAATTTAGAATGTAGAATGTAGTGCTGTGGTAGCAGCATTGTAATGGTGTAGATAGATACGTTTGTTACCCGTTTCTATTGCTGTGAGGGCTTTCGCCGGTTTACCTAACCGTTCCCCCCCCCCTCAAGACCATTAAACAACTGCTGAAAATCGACCAACGGCAAATTTTTGCCAACCAACGGCAAATGCCCGCCAGATGTTGGTTTGCTTGTGGTGGTATAGGAGGGCGTTGTGAGGCCAAATAGGCCTAACTGCCAAACATTTGGCATGGGGCTATCGTATGAATGGGCAATAACGTGTGTAAACCAATTAATTACATAATACCATGAAGCGCTCGGTTTTTAGATTATTGATGGGTTTTTGGCTTATTTTGCTGTGTCCTATTGCATTATTGGCCCAAAGTACAAACCTTGTGGGAACATACTGGATTGGTGATGTCGAATATAATTTAAATGGCAGTTTGAACTCAATATCCGCTAAAAGTAGTGTTGATTCAATTACTATTACGGAAGGTGATTTTGTTAAAGAGGAATGGGATTATTTTAAGGATTTTATTAATCTGAAAAAATTTGTGATAACTGAAGGGATATATTCTGTTGATGATTTTGGATTAGAGGTTGAAAAAAATAAAGGAGAAGATAGATTTTATCCATGTTATTTAGGAGGTAATAATCAAGCTTCAAAATATATTTTGGGTTCAGAACAATTAAATCGTAATTCGAAATTAGAAACGTTTATAGCTCACGGATTACGTGGAATTGCAAATGGAACTTTTAATTCCTGTATAAATTTAGTATATGTTAGCCTTCCAGATATAGAACTTTTAGGTGGAGATAATCCTTGGTGGTCGAAATTTTGTGCCAATGGAGCCAATGGGTCATGTTTTCATAATTGTACTAGTTTAGTGGAAGTTAATATTCCTAAAGCTAAGTATATACCACGTTATTGCTTTAAAGGCTGTGAGAAATTAAGAAAAGTTACTGCACTGAAAGCTACAGCGTTAGGATATGGAGCGTTTAGTATGGATAGTTATGATGACCCTGCTCTCGAAGAGGTGATTGTTCCTATGATGGATACAATATCGTGGCATTTATTTAACAAAAGTTTTAGTTTAGAGAAATTATATTTGGGATCTAAACCTCCTATTATGATTGGCTTTAGTGGTGATTCCAAATGTACAAGTAGTAAAAGTACTGGACGCTGTTGTAATGGTATTGGCATAGATACCATTTACACAAAAGTAGATGATGGTCAGACTTGGACTGGTATTGCGGCTATGGTTGTGCCTTCTGACCCAGATGGTAATCCGTTAACTGGTGCTGCTTTACAGGCTGCAAAAGATAATTATTCATTAGACCCCAATTGGGGTAACGATTTATGGTGGGGGTTGCAAGTAGAAGTTCCCTCAACGGATGTTTTGACTATTAAGGTGAATAATAAAGCCCCATTGACGGGTAAATCTTTACAAGATATTTTAGCGCAGGCAATAAGCCTTTACCCAGATATAAATAGTTATTCTGATGTAGAAAGTATTGAGGTTTTGCTTGGCGACTTTATCATTAAAGATTGGTATCATTTAAGAGACCGCTGTGGTCAATTTTCATCATTGAAAACTTTTATTATTCGCACATTATCAAATGTTCCATATGCTCTTAGTGGTGCTCCTATTTTGCCACCAACATTGGAATATTTCGAGGGTAATTTAGTTAAAAAAATTGGTTCCTACGCTTTTCAGAATTGTAGTAATCTGAAATCATTAATTATACCTAATGTTTTTATTATATCGGGATTCGCATTTGAGGGCTGCTTGGCGCTTAAGAAACTCTATTTGCCTAATTTGGGGAAAGTAGGGCAGAGTGCTTTTAAAGGTTGCAATAAACTTGATACCCTGATTCTTGGCTCTACTGTGCCCTTATATCAGAACTGTATTATAACACCTACAGGAAATGCTACGGAGAAAATAATGGATTATCCCAATGGTGCCGATAATCCTTTCCCAATGAGTCCTATTCGGAATCGTTATCTTTATTTCACTAATAATGGTACAGACTTGTTGTTACCATCGACCCCTGAATATAAAGTTGCTAAGGATAACTATAAGAATAGTTCAGGCTACAATAGAATTGATACTAAAACCTGGAACGGCTGGACCTTCTTCGACGAGCACACGCTGACGGTAAATGTTACCAATGGCACCATTGAGAAGAAGAGCACCGCGTTGGAGGGAGCGATTAGCGCAAGCACCTACACGCACAGCGCCATGGATAGCCTGGCGCAGGTTAGCCTGCTACCGCTCGAGAAAGCGGTGGTGTATATCAACGACACCCTGGAGCTTCGGCCCGCCAGCGGCTACGCGCTACACCCCACGCGGAGCATCAGCATCTCGCCGACGCTTGCTGTTACTAACGGCACTTTTGCCATGCCCGGCAAGCAAGATGTAGCGGTGGCACTAAAATTTGAGCCGCTCTTCCATATCGATGGTAACCCAAGCACCCCGGCCGTCC
>JAFWUG010000082.1 GCA_017524185.1 Bacteroidales bacterium | reverse complement strand
GCGTGGCGTGGACCATTTCGACGTGAAGCGTTTCGGCGCAAACTACGCCTACACCATCGACGGCGGGGCGCTGGGCGAATTTGAGCATGCCAACTTCAACGCCGCCCACGCCACGGTGCAGTTCGTTGGGCGCAACATACACCCAGGCTACGCCAAGGGCAAAATGCTGAATGCCATGCAGATGGCCATAGACTTCCACGCCATGCTGCCCGCCAGCGAACGCCCCGAAACCACCGAGGGCACGCAGGGCTTCTTTCACCTCACCTCGCTGAGCGGCAGCGTGGAGCATTGCACCGCCCACTACATCGTCCGCGACCACTGCGCTACGGCTTTCGAGCAGCGCAAAACGCTGATGCGCACCCTTGCCGCGCAAATGGCGCAGCGCCATGGCGCAAACACCGTGCTATTGGAGCTAACCGACCAATACCGCAACATGGGCGACCTGCTGCCCGCCGACAGCCTCCCCGTGCAGCTGGCCCTGCAGGCCATGCGGCTGGCCAGCGTGGAACCCATTGTACGCCCCATACGCGGCGGCACCGATGGCGCACGGCTCACCTACATGGGCCTCCCATGCCCCAACATGTTTGCGGGCGGCGAAAATTTTCACAGCTGCTTCGAGTACCTGCCCGTGCCAAGCCTCGCCAAGGCCACCGAGGTCATACTGCACCTGGTGAGCCTCTACGGCCAGCAAATGCAATAGACAAAAAGCCCCAAAGCTCGATGCCTTGGGGCTTTTCGTTTTTTGCGCTACGCTGCCTATGCGATGTCGATTAGCCGCGATGCGCTGCGCTTGCTCTCCTCGCGCTTGGGCAGGCTGAGGCTCAGAATGCCGTTGGTGTACGAAGCCGAAATTGCGCTGGCCTCCACATCGTCGGGCAGGCTGAAGCTACGGCTGAACGAGGCGTAGCGGTACTCCTGCCGCAGCGGGCGCAAGAACTTGCGCTCCTCCTGCTTGTGCTCGCCGCTGATCACCAGCGTGTCGTGCTCCAGGCTCACCTTAAAGTCGGCCTTGTTGAAGCCCGGGGCGGCCAGCTCGATGCTGTAGGCATCGTCGGTTTCGTGGATATTCACCGATGGCATGGTACTCAAACCGCTAACGGTGCTGTCGAAGATTGAGCTAAGCAGCTCGTTGCTCAGGCGGGGCATATAGCCCGATTTCAGAATTGGTAACATGGTTGAAACCTCCTATAAATTAGTTTGTTGTTTGACTTTTGTTCGTTGCCGTTATGCCTCTGCTAAGTCAAACTCCGTTCCAATCCCAAAACACATGACAAAATGTCTTGTTTTTGAACCTTATGCATGACTATTTGTCAGTTATCCAAACAGCCATATACGTATTATATTCACACACAGATAGATACAAAAAAAACGGCTGGCATAGATCCAACCGCTTTTGCTCAAAGCCTGCTTTTGCTATTGAGCAGCCACTACAATTCCTGCAGGATGTCCAAAAATCCTTGTTTGGTGTATGCGCCATCGACTTCGCGGTTTTTGTAAACTAAGCAATAACGGTAATTGTTGCCCGCTTTGCTTGCCCAAAGGTTGCCAAGCTTTATCTTTTTTTCGGCGTCGAGATGGTCGCCCTTGGTTTCGAGAAGTACGATTTTGCCCTTCTTGGTCTTGATGATAAAATCGGGATAATGATTGATGAAACCATTGATACAGAAACCTTTGCCGCGTTCAAGATTGCGCGTCCACCATTCCACATTCGATAGGTTGGCAACGTCGTTGATTACCTCGCGCTCAAAGCCGTCTATGTCGCCCTCCTTTTCGTAGAGCGATTTTGGCAAGCCCGAAATAGTCTTGTTGGGAATAATCTC
>JAFWUG010000081.1 GCA_017524185.1 Bacteroidales bacterium | reverse complement strand
GCCAGCAAAAATCGCACCTTAGTGGCTGAGTTTGAGATAAATACATACACCATCAGCGCTTCCGCTAATCCCGCAAATGGCAGTACGGTGAGCGGCGGAGGAGACTACAACCACGGCCAATCGGTTACCCTGAAGGCCACGCCTGCCGAGGGATACACGTTTGTGGGATGGAAAGAGGGCAACAGCACGGTGAGCTCCACCGCTACATACACATTCACGGCCAACAAAAATCGCACCTTAGTGGCTGAGTTTGAGATAAATACATACACCATCAGCGCTTCCGCTAATCCCGCAAATGGCGGTACGGTGAGCGGCGGCGGTAACTACAACCACGGCCAATCGGTTACCCTGAAGGCCACGCCTGCCGAGGGATATACGTTTATGGGCTGGAAAGAGGGCAACAGCACGGTGAACTCCAGCGCTACATACACATTCACGGCCAACAAAGACCGCACCTTAGTGGCTGAGTTTGAGGCGATTTCAGTAGAGAACATAACCCTAAGCCAAACCACATTGGTAGCCACCTTAGGCGATGCCAGTGTACAACTCACAGCAACCATAACGCCATCCGATGCGCTCAACCAAAACATCATTTGGAGCAGCGACAACAACGGTGTGGCCACTGTAAACAACGGACTAATAAACTTCGTTGGCGTAGGCTCAGCCACAATCACCGCTGAGATAGACGGCATTAGCGCCACCTGTAACGTAACAGTGAACGCCGCAACCGTAGATGTTACGGGCATTGAACTAACCCCCGACAACCTAACCCTCACCGAGGGCGACACCTACACGCTATCTGCAACCATTCTGCCCAACAACGCTACTAACCAAGCGATTAACTGGAGCAGCAACATGCCCAGCGTAGTAACGATAAACAACGGCGTAGTAACCGCCATCTCCGAAGGTACAGCAACCATCACCGCCACCACCGCCGAAAGCGGATACACAGCCACCTGCAACATTACGGTGAACGCCAGCCCAAGATACACCATCACCTTTGCTACCACGGCTAACGGCACAATAAGCACCACCGCCACCGAATTTAAGGCGGGCGACGAGGTTGTGCTTACAATCACCCCTGCCGATGGTTATCAAATCGTGGCTGGCAGCCTAAAAGCCCATAAAACAGGCGACGCCAGCACCGAGGTTGTCATCTTCGCAAACAAATTCACAATGCCCCACTTCGACGTAACAGTAACGGCTGAGTTTGAAGAACTTACCATTCCCTCTCCCACCTCCTATACCATCACAGCCTCGGCAAACCCAACCGAGGGTGGCTACGTGGAGGGTACTGGAACCTACACCGAGGGAACCACCATCTCGCTCAAAGCACGTGCCTACGCTGGCTACAAATTCCTTAAATGGACCGACGGAATCACCGCCGCCGAGCGCAACATAACCGTAACTGAAGATGCCAACTACACAGCTGAATTCGAGGCAGATGCAACCATCATCATCTACAGCGTAACAGCTGTGGCCGAACCCGCAGAAGGTGGCACAATAAGCGGTGCCAGAAACTACAATGCAAACGACTATGCCACGCTGGTTGCAAAGGCCAACGAAGGCTATCGATTCGTGCACTGGATGTCGAACGGACAAGAGCTGAGCACCAACATAGAATACAACTTCGAGGTTACACAGGATAGCACCTTGATTGCCGTATTTGAAGTAAGCCCAATATGCCTACCCACAACCCACGAGTTTGATGCTATTGCCTGCCAAGTATACGAATGGAACGGCCAACCCTACACCACAAGCGGCAACCATGTGCAACAATTCATCACAACCGCTGGCTGCGACAGCACGGTAACCCTACATCTATCTATCCAAGAACCCTATAACGGTGAATTTACAATTACAACATCAAACAGCTACGAGTGGAACAACCAAACCCTCACCTCGAGTGGCGACTACGTGCAGCAATTCACCACCGCCGCTGGCTGCGACAGCACGATAACTCTACACCTAACCATCATAGAGCAGTCGCAAACAGGGCTATTCGATACCGCTTGCGAGCAGCTAAGCCTTTCTCCCAACCCCACCAGCACAGGCTTCTACATTGAATCAGCAAATTCCGATGTTAGGGTTTACAGCATCAGCGGCCAACTTGTGCTACAGCAATCGGCCAACGGCAAAACCTACGTGGACATAAGCCGTCTTGTCGCAGGCACATACATTGTGCGCATGGGCAATGCAGCCGCCAAGGTGATAAAACTATAGACGATATAGGCGAATCAATAATATTAAAGGGCTGTCCAAACGGGCAGCCCTTTATATTTATCGATGTTTCGGAACTACTTCCTAACCCACTTGCGCCACAATCGAAGCTTTGGCACGGGCAAGCGCAGCCTCAAGACCAGCAGCATTTTTTCCGCCTGCCTGAGCAAAGAAAGGCTGACCGCCACCGCCTCCTTGAATCTCTTTGGCCGCCTCACGCACCAAAGCCGACGCATTTAGTCCGCGTGCCACCATATCGTCGCTGAGCGCAATGGTGATTAGCGGCTTGCCGCTGTCCGACGTGGCAGCCACAAACACAAGCCCCTGCGATACCTCGCCACGCAGCATGTGTGCCAAATTCTTAACCATATCGGCAGACAACTCGGTACTAAGACTCACCAAACGAGCATCGCCCAAAGCCTCGGCATTCTGAAGCAACTGATTTTTAAGCGTTTTTATCCGCTCACGCATAAACTCCTCAATCTGCTTGCGCAAATCTGCATTCTCGTCGAGTGCTTTGCTAACGGCATTCACTAAATTAGGCGCATTGTGGAACATACCACCAATTTCGCGCACGGTGTTTTGCAATTTATGGGTATAATCCTCGGCGGCTGTGGCCGTGATGGCCTCGATACGCCTAACACCAGCCGCAATAGCCGTTTCAGTTATAATCTTGAACATGCCTATTTGACCAGTGGCCGACACGTGAGTGCCTCCGCAAAGTTCCACCGAATCGCCAAAACGAATCACACGCACCAAATCGCCATATTTCTCGCCAAACAGAGCCATTGCACCCAGCTCGCGTGCCTCGTTGATGGGCAAATTACGACGCTCGTCGAGCGGCAGATTCTGCCTAATACGCCTATTCACAATACGCTCAACCTGCAGCAACTCTTCATCGGTAAGCTTTTGGAAATGAGAGAAATCAAAACGCAAACTACCAGGACTAACCAATGAGCCTTTCTGCTCAACGTGAGTTCCCAACACCTCGCGCAGTGCCTGGTGCAGCAAGTGCGTGGCCGTATGATTGTTAGCCGTACTGGTGCGCCTCTCCAAATCCACCACTGCATTGAAACGCACGGTGGGATCGGCAGGCAAAGCGTCAACCTGATGCACAATCAAATTGTTCTCTTTCACCGTATTAAGTATCTGAGTGCGAGTACCATCTGGGGCTTCTATATAGCCCGTATCCCCCACCTGACCACCGCTCTCGGCGTAAAAAGGCGTAAGGTTAAACACCAGCTGAAGCAATTCCTGCTGCTTGGCTTTCACACGCCTATAGCGAGTGATTTGCACCTCGGCCTGCTGACGATCGTAGCCAATAAACTCCTCCTGCTCATCGTCGGTCAATACTACCCAATCGCCCGCTTCTATTGACGAGGCGTTACGCGCACGCTGCTTCTGAGCTTCCATGGCAGCTTCAAACTCACGCCTATTGGCGGCCAAGCCATGTTCCTTTAGGATAAGCTCGGTGAGATCAAGCGGAAAGCCAAATGTATCATATAATTCAAATGCTACGTTACCGCTTACTACCACGTAGTTCTGAGCCTTGGTTTCGGCAATAATTCGATCGAGCATAGCAATGCCCGTGGCCAGGGTACGCAGAAACGCCTCTTCCTCCTCCTTGATTACCTGTGCTATAAGCGTTTGCTGCGCAGGCAATTCGGGATAGGCATCGCCCATAATCTCAATAAGCGTAGGCAGCAGTTGATGCAATATGACGGTACGAGTGCCAAGGAATGTGTAGCTATAGCGCACGGCGCGACGCAAAATACGGCGAATCACATAGCCAGCCTTGTTGTTCGATGGCAGCTGACCATCAGCAATTGCAAAGGCTATGGTGCGCACATGATCGGCCATAACGCGCATTGCCGTATCGATGTCCTTGTCGCGTCCATATTTATGCCCTGAAATAGCTGATATTTTAGCTATTAACGGTGTAAATATGTCGGTGTCATAGTTGCTCTGCTTGCCCTGAACCACCATAGCCAGGCGCTCAAAGCCCATACCAGTATCGACATGCTTTGCGGGCAGAGGGTCGAGCGTGCCGTTGGCACGACGATTATACTGCATAAACACCAAATTCCAAATCTCAATCACCAGCGGATGATCCTTATTCACCAGCTCGTGCCCAGGAATCTGTGCACGCTGGTCGTCGGGGCGCAAATCGATGTGAATCTCCGAACAAGGGCCACACGGGCCAGTGTCGCCCATCTCCCAAAAATTGTCTTTTTTGTTACCTTTTATGATATGCGCCTCGGGCATAATGCGCCTCCAGCAATCCATGGCCTCGGTATCAAGTTCCACCCCATCATCGGGATTACCCTCAAACACAGTGGCATACAGCCGTTTGCTATCGATTTTTAGCACATCCACCAGAAACTCCCATGCCCAATCGATGGCCTCGCGCTTGAAATAGTCGCCAAACGACCAATTGCCGAGCATCTCGAACATGGTATGATGATAGGTGTCGTGTCCCACCTCCTCCAAGTCGTTGTGCTTACCCGACACGCGCAAGCATTTCTGAGCGTCGGCCACACGCGGCGAAGCTGCGGGCGAGTTGCCCAAAAATATGTCCTTGAACTGATTCATGCCCGCATTGGTGAACATGAGCGTAGGATCGTTCTTAACCACCATGGGAGCCGATGGCACTATCTGATGTGCCTTGTCCCGAAAAAAGTTGAGAAATTGCTGTCGTAGTTCTGTTGATGTCATATAATTGATATTCAGCTTATTATCACGTATATATTCCACACCGCTCAAAAAAAAAAGCGGGGACATACCCCAAAAAAGTTCACTTTTGGCATTGCAAAATTATAATTTTCATGTAGATTTGCAGTCGCTCTGGCCGCAATAAATTCATAATTGGCTGTAGCATAACGATATGACCAAAACCAAATTCCGCTATAACCCACAAACACTCACCTTCGATACCATAAATGTATCGCTTCGGCAGCGATTAGCAAAATTTGCGCTACGTCTGCTGATTGCGGGAGGAATATTTGTTGGGCTGGGATTTGCGTTCACCTCGTTCATCGATACACCCAGCGTGCTAGCACTACAGCGCGAAAACGCCGACCTGCTGCTTAAATACAAACTCACCCAGCGTCAGATGAACGAAATGGTGGAAATGATGCAGCAAATAGAAACACACGACAATCAGCTCTACCGTGTCATATTCGAATCAGACCCCATACCGCTTTCAATCCGCAAAGGCGGCTACGGTGGCCACGAAGAGTACAACTTCGGCGCATCGGAATACGCCGATATGCTGCGGCACACCTCCGAAACGCTCGACGAACTCGCCTGGCGTGCCTACATCCAATCGCGATCGTTCGACGACGTGATTGCGCTGGCCAAGAACAAAGAACTGCTCAACGAATGCATACCCGCCATTCACCCAATATCGGTGAAAGACATATCGCGCATCTCTGACTTTTTTGGCCCTCGCAAGCGACACCCAGTAACAGGCCAAGTATCGTTCCACCACGGCCTAGATTTTGCGGGAGCCATAGGCACTCCCATCTATGCCACAGGCGATGGCGTGGTTGAAAGCACTTCGTACTCGTTTGGCGGATATGGCAACCAGGTGGTAATAGATCATGGCTTTGGCTACAAAACCCGCTACGCGCATCTGCACAAAATAAGTGTAGAACCAGGACAAAAAGTGAAGCGGGCCGAAGAGATTGGCCAACTGGGCAACAGCGGACGTAGTACTGGACCACACCTGCACTACGAAGTGATTGTGCGCAACAAGCAGGTGAACCCCCTCAACTATTTCAACAATATGAGCGAGGAGGAATACGAGAACATGCTTAAAAACGCCTCGAGCCAGTTCCTCGACTAAGGAATGGCATCGATATATAACTAAAACAGAACGCCTTAGGGTAAGTGTCGAAGTCGAAATACAAATTCAATCCGCAGGAGCTCGTTTTCACCGAGATGCAACGCACCACCAAAGAAAAGGTGTGGTTGGTGATACGCTATATCCTTGCATTTATGGTTATTTCGGCCATATCATACCTTGTGTTTCCTTTCATTGTCGATACACCAGAGGTTCGCAAACTGAAGCGCGAGAACCAGAACCTGGTCGACAACTACGAACTAATCAACCGCCGCATTGATGCCCTGCGGCTAGTGCTAGAAGACCTACAACGCCGCGACGACAACATCTACCGCACCATATTCGAGGCCGAACCGCTCCCCTCCACCGTGCGCAGCGCGGGAATGGGCGGTGTGGATCGCTACGAATACCTAGAGAACCTCGAAAATGGCCGCTTGATTGCTGAAACGTCAATAAAACTTGATGCTTTGGCGCAAAAAACATACATTCAAAGCCGCTCGTTCGACGAAATTATAGCCCTTGCACAGCGCAAAGAGGAATTGGTGCGCAGCATCCCAGCCATTATGCCCATCAGCGACCGCACGCTGACCCGCATGGCCTCGTCGTTTGGCATGCGTATACACCCCTTCTACAAAGTGCCTAAAATGCACACCGGCATGGATTTCACCGCCCCCACAGGCGCCGACATCTACGCCACAGGCGACGGTGTGGTGGAGCGGATTGAACACCTGCAACGCGGCTACGGCAACAACGTGGTGATCGACCACGGGTTTGGCTACAAAAGCCTATATGCCCACATGAGCAAAATCAACGTGCGCAAGGGACAGAAAGTGAAACGCGGACAGGTGATTGGCCACGTGGGCAACACTGGCACATCGGTGGCCCCACACCTACACTACGAAGTGCGAATCAACGATCAGCCCGTAGATCCAGTGAACTACTACTACAACGACCTCACCCCCGAGCAATACGAACGCATGGTTGAACTAGCTGCCATGCCAACCCAAAGCTTCGACTAACATAAACTCACATGGTGAGCCAATAAACATCAGCGCAAACATCTAAAACACAGCATTATGCCCTACAAGGAACAGCCAGTGGAAAAGGTGTACTACACCATAGGCGAGGTGGCCGACATGCTCCAGGTGAACACCTCGCTGATTCGCTATTGGGAGAAGAATTTCAAAATAATCAATCCCCGCAAAAATAGCAAGGGCAACCGCATGTTCACGCAAACCGACGTGGACAACCTCAAATTGATTTACCATCTGGTGAAAGAGCAACGGCTCACCATTGAAGGAGCCAACAAGCGGCTAACCGAAGACCGACAAGCACTGGCCGACAACTACGCGCTGATAGAAAGCCTCAACGGCATAAAGAAAATGCTGCTCGAAATACGCGATGAGCTCTAAACAAACCACCGTGGCCGATGTGGCCAAACACATAGAGAGTATAGCCCCCCTAGCCCTTCAGGAACACTACGACAATGCAGGCCTACTAGTGGGCTTATCGACGTGGCCCGTTAACGCAGTGCTGGTAACACTCGATGTTACTCCCGAAGTGGTGAACGAAGCCATTGAACAAGGTGCCAACCTAATAGTGGCACATCACCCCCTAATATTCTCGGGGCTAAAGAAACTCACAGGCAAAAACTACGTGCAACGCGCCGTGATGATGGCCATTAAACACGATGTGGCCATCTACGCCGCCCACACCAATCTGGACAGCGCACCCTACGGGGTTAGCCACGCAATAGCCCAACGGCTTGGCCTACAGCATACACGCAAACTGCGCCCACAGCGTAACGCTTTGCTCAAATTAGTAACATTTGTTCCGGAAGCACACCTAAACACTGTACGCGCTGCACTTTTTGGTGCTGGCGTAGGCAACATTGGAAACTACGACTGTTGTTCGTTTGGAGCTGCTGGTCATGGCACGTTCCGTGCCTCAGAAAAAGCCCACCCCTTTGTTGGCAACATCGGTGAACTGCACACCGAAGCCGAAATACGCCTAGAGGCCATAGTGCCACGACATCAACTATCGGCAGCCTTAACCGCGCTGGAACAAGCACACCCCTACGAAGAAGTAGCCTACGACATCATTGCGCTGGAAAACACCAACACCACAGTGGGACTTGGCCTTATGGGCAAACTGCCAGAGCCCATGCACTACACCAAATTCCTGCAAATGGTGAAACAACGATTCAACGCGCCCTGCCTACGGCACACTGCCCCAGTGCGACAAACGGTTAGTCGCATTGCATTCTGCGGCGGTTCGGGTGCCGACATGCTACCCGATGCCATAGCCCAACGCGCCGATGTATATCTGAGTTCCGACTTCAAATATCACCAATTCTTCGATGCCGACGGGCAAATTATGGCCATAGACATTGGACACTACGAAATTGAGCATTGCACAATCGAGCTCATGATGGAACATCTAACCAAAAAATTCACTACATTTGCGGTTCGAAAATCGGCTATCAGCACAAACCCCATAAATTACATCTAGTTACACATGGCAACAAAGACGAGCAAGGTAGATGAGCAGAACGACCTCTCTATAGAGGAGCGCCTAAAGGTACTATACCAACTACAACGCATTGATTCAAAGATAGATAGCATCAAAAGGCTTAGGGGAGAACTTCCCCTAGAGGTGCAAGATTTAGAAGATGCAATTCAGGGGTTAGAAACCCGCATCCAGAACTACAAAAACGAACTCACTGCGCTTGATGAGCAGATAGCTGAGCGCAAGCAGGGCATAAAAGAGGCTCAATCGCTGATAAAAAAATACGACGACCAGCAGAAAAACGTGCGCAACAACCGCGAGTTCGACTCCATAACCAAAGAAATGGAGTACCAAACGCTCGAAATAGAGCTATGCGAAAAGCGCATCCGCGAACATATACAGCAAAAGAGCGACAAAGCAACCGCCATTGAGCAAGCACAAGCGCAATTGGCCGAGTGCAACAGCGACCTTGAGCAAAAACGCACCGAATTGGAAAACATAGTGGCCGAAACCCAAAAGGAAGAAGAAGAACTTCTAAAACAATCAGAGGGCTATATGCAACTGATTGAGCCACGCGTGCTCAGCGCATACAAACGCATACGCAACAACGCCCGCAACGGACTGGCTGTGGTTACCGTGCAACGCGATGCCTGCGGCGGCTGTTTCAACAAGATTCCACCACAACGTCAGCTCGACATCAAGTTGCGCAAAAAGATTATCGTATGCGAATACTGCGGTAGGATTATGGTTGACGATGCCATTATTGGCGAACCAGAGCAATAGCAAAATCCCACAACACGCAAACCTAATGGGCTGTCTTACTACAGGACAGCCCATTTTGTAACCAATGATACAAAATTCAACCAATCAGAAAACTGGCGACATAAGCACGCAACAAAAGCGTTTTTTAGGTATATTTGTGGAATAAACGCAATCGCATGTCCAAAACCAACACCCAATTCGCATGGCTGGCCGACCGCTTTGCCGATGTACAGGTACTTCGCTACCAAATAGATGGATATGAACAACTTACGCCCAAACAGCGCATCCTGACCTACTACCTCAGCCAGGCCGCACTCTGCGGACGCGACATAACCTACGACCAAAACTACGCCGACAATCTGCTCATACGCCGATGCCTTGAGCGTATATATATCACCTGCAAACCGCAGGAAACAGAGCAATGGCGGGCGTTAGAAACATACCTTAAAAAGCTATGGTTTGCCAACGGCGTACACCACCACTACTCCACCGCCAAATTCAGTGCCGATGGCCTTAGCGCGACATTCTTAGCACCGCTGCTCCAACGCGTGGCCACCGCCGACGAGGCGCAACGCGTGCTACGCATAATCTTCACGCCCAGTGAAGCACCGCTGCGCGTGAACCAACAAGCGGGCGTGGATATGGTTACACAATCGGCCTGCAACTTCTACCAAAACGTTTCACAAGCCGAAGTTGAAGCATTCTACGCCGCCCAGCAACGTCCCAACAACCCGCAACCCATATCCATGGGACTAAACTCTCGCCTGGTGAAACTACCCAACGGACAGCTACAGGAGCAGGTCTGGCGCATTGGAGGAACATATAGCACTGCTATTGAACGCATTACACATTGGCTTTCGCTGGCCACAAGCGTGGCCGAAAACGAACACCAGCGCCGCGTGATCGAAACCCTGATAGAGTACTACCGCACGGGCGACCTCCACAAATTCGACGAATACAGCATACTTTGGGTTAACGACACCGAATCGAAAGTGGATTTTATAAACGGTTTTATTGAAACCTACGGCGACCCCATGGGCTACAAAGCAACCTGGGAGTCGGTGGTGAATTTTAGGGACGATGAGGCCTCGCGTCGCACCCAACTGCTAGCGCAACACGCGCAATGGTTCGAGGACAACTCGCCCATCGACCCTCAGTTCCGCAAGCCCCACGTTACAGGCATCAGTGCCAAGTCCATCACCCTGGTGCAACTGGGCGGCGACTGCCATCCCACATCGCCGCTGGGCATCAACCTGCCCAATGCCGATTGGATACGGCAACAGCATGGCTCTAAGTCTGTATCGCTCAATAATATAGCACACGCCCACGAACAGGCCTCGCTGGGCAGCGGTTTTGAGGAGGAGTTTGGATTCTCGCCCGAGCATATAGCCCGCTCGCAACGCTACGGCGCACTGGGCGGTAGGCTGCACACCGACCTGCACGAATGCCTGGGCCACGGATCGGGCCAACTCGCCCCTGGTGTGCAGGGCGACGAACTCAAGAACTACGCCTCGCCGCTGGAGGAAGCCCGTGCCGACCTGTTCGCCCTCTACTACATAGCCGACCCCAAAATGCAGCAACTGGGCTTGGTGCCCGACATTGAGGTGGCCTACGCCGAATACGACCGTTACATTCGTAACGGCTTGATGACGCAACTTGTACGAATATCCCCTGGTGGCTGCATTGAACAGGCTCACATGCGCAACCGCCAACTAATTGCCACTTGGTGCTACGAGCAAGGAAAAGACAACAATGTGATTGAGCTGCGTCAGCGCAACGGAAAAACCTACGTTGTGATTAACAACTACGAGCATCTCCGCAGCTTATTCGCACAATTATTACGCGAGATCCAGCGCATAAAATCGACTGGCGACTATGCCGCAGGCCGCGACCTGATTGAACGCTACGCCGTACGCGTAAACCCCGAACTGCACCGCGAGGTGCTAGCCCGCTATGCCTCCCTCAACGAAGCCCCTTTCACGGGATTCATCAACCCACGCATCGTGCCTATACTGTCGGACAACGGTAGCATCATAGATGCCCGCGCCGACTACTCGGAGGGCTACACCGAGCAAATGCTACGCTACTCGCAGGAATTTGGGTGTTTATGATATTATAGGCCTACCTCCACGACCGCATCATAAACAGCAACAGCAGGCCGAAAATCTCCAAGCGGCCCAACAGCATGTCGAAGCACAGCACCACCAACGCAGCATCGGGCAAGCACGAGTAGTTGCTGGCCGAGCCCACCAGACCAAAGCCTGGCCCCGTGCTGCCCATAGCCGCCGCCGAGGCCGTAAAGCCCGTTACCAAATCAACCCCAAAAGCGGCCAACAACGCAGAACTCAGAAATATAATACCAATATATATCACAATAAAAACCACGGTGGCGTTGGCCGTTTCGTCGCTAATGATGCGCCCGCCAACCTTGATGGGAATCACGGCCTGCGGATGCTGTAGTCGCAATATCTGACCACGCAGCGACCGGAAAAAAATCACCACCCTATCAACCTTGAGCCCTCCCGAGGTGGAGCCAGAACAACCGCACTGTATAGTGAAAAATATCAACACAACAATGGACAACGGTGGCCATATAGCCGTATTGGCTGTTGCAAATCCCGTGGTGGTGGATATGCAAACGGCCTGAAATCCCGCGTAGCGAAAACACTCCGTCCATGTGCTGTAAACACCCTCAACATGCAGATTTACGGTTATAATCAGTGCCCCTATCAGCGTACTAAAAAAATAGTAACGCACAATAGGAGAGCGAAATACTGAGGCCTTTTTGAATGTAAATAAGGCGAAAAGCATACCAAAATGTATGCCCGCCACAAACATGAAAAAAGCCACAGCGGCCTCTATGGATGGGCTATTGAACGCCCCTATACTCGCATTGCGGGTCGAAAAGCCACCTGTGGCGATGATGGAAAAAGCATGATTCACAGCATCGAACGGCTCCATACCCAACAGCAGCAACGTACCACAGCAGGCGCAGGTCAAACCAATATACACCGTGAGAATTATGCGTAACATGCTACGCGTTTTGTACCTGAACTCGCTACCCGCCAACGACGACACCTCCATGCGCGACAGCGTTTTCTGGGCTTTGCCCAGCGAGGGCATCACCAGCAGCATGAATAGAATCACGCCCATGCCCCCAATCCAGTGCATCGACGAACGCCAAAACAATAGGCCCGTGGGCAGTGCTTCAATATTGTTCAGAATGCTTGCTCCGCTGGTAGTGTAGCCCGACACGCTCTCGAAAAAGGCGTACATCAGGTTGAACTCACCACCCCAAAACAAAAAAGGCAACATGCCCACCACGCACGACATAATCCAGCTCAGCACCATCACCAAATAGGCCTCGCGGTTCGAAAGATCGATGGCCTTGGGAACAAACAGCATAGGAAATATGCCCCAAAGCAGCGTGATGATGCAGGCCAAAAGCAACGGTATTTGGCCGTCGTCGTGGTGAAAAAAGGAGATGAGAAACGCCACGAACACAAAAGCAGCGTTCAGCATGAGCACTAAGCCCACATATCGGAGAATGACGTGCGGACGCATAGCGGTTTAATGAGCCGGCGGCAATGGGGTTTTCTTAATCAAACTCTTCACAGCCTCGCGCAGCGCATGAACTTCGTCCTGAGCCTCAAGCGGCACATCGAATGCGCGCTTATATTTAATGAAATCGTTGATTCCCTTGGTAATACGCCTAACTGGATTTATAAGGTAAAGGTTAATCATGTAGTTAAAAATGATGCTGAAGGCGATACTCGAAATGATGATGAGCAAGCCTGGCAGTATGGTTCTCAGCGGATTTCCGTGCAGCATAGCAGCAGTCTGCACCAATTTTTGCTCGTTGAGGGCGAGCAGGTCGGAAATCTCGCTCTCAACCTCCTCGATGCGGGGCAAAACATGTCCCAGATATACATCGAGAGTGATGAAACGATGGTAAGCCATCAAGCTGTCGGAAATGCGCACGAGCAGCGCGTATGATTGGGCGATGGAATCGACACAGGCAAACTCGTCGGGCAAGGTGAGGTTGTTGGCCGCACCCCGCAGATTGTCCTCGAAGCGAATCTTAGCCGAATCGTAGCGTTCGAACGATGGCACACCACGCCGGCTAATGGCCTCAATAAAGTTGCGCCGCTGCTCGTAGAGACTGGCCGACATTTGGTGGGCATAGTCCATGCTCCTGAAGTTATCGTCGAGCAGCGTGGTTACGGCGTTGCCCAGTTTGGTGAATTCGTAAATCGAGATCATGCCCGATATGCCAAGCAACGAGGCCAGGATTACGAATCCCATGATTATCTTTACCTTAATACTCATGATTAGGGAAAATATAGTCAAAAACGGCGCACAATTTATTAAAAAAGGGCGACATTCGGACGGTATCCGTGTAAAAATAAACACTGCCAATACATCAAAATCCTATACACCAACATCATATAAACAACATATTTTCAGCATTATATCTACAAAAAGAACATCAATCCATACCGACAAAACGGGGATAGTGCTTAGCACCACCCCCGTTCTATCGTTACGCCTGGGCTTAGCCTAGCGCACCATGTACAAGTTGTTGAAGTCCGACAAACCGCGTTGCAGAATATCGGCCTTCTCCTCTGCGCTCAGCGCACGGTAGCGTGCACGCTCAGCCTCATGCGCCTGTTCCTCGGCAGCCAATTTGGCCTGGCGCTCGGCCTCATATTTACCCACTATTCTGTCGGTGAGGAATTTGCCAGCAACCTGCGGGAACAGCTCTAGCAGCAACTCCTCTTTCTCGTTGTTCACCAGCCGCACATCATCGCCGTACTCGGCGAAGGTGGGGTTGGGCTGCTTGGTATAGGTGGAAGTATCGTAGGGGGTCTCCTCGCGTACACCTGCAATCTTTAGGCGGAATTCGGGATCTACCGCTATGGGGGTTTTGCCGTAGCCGCCCTTCACCAAGTTCACAAACTGGGTGTTGGTGCTGGTGTAGAGCGGTTTACCCTTGCTCTCGTCGATAGCGCAGTTAACTGCCTGTGCTCCAACAATCTGGCTGGTGGGTGTTACCAACGGTGGACAACCCGCGGCCACGCGCACGCTCGGTATAAGCTGCATGGTACGCCCCATCAGGTTTTCGAGCTTTAGCTGCTTGAGCTGGGCTAACATGTTGGTGTACATACCACCAGGAATTTCGGCCTCTTTCACACGCTCGTTGGCGGGCGGAAATCCGAAATAGGCCTCAATGGCGTGGGTGGTTTCGAGCAGTGCCTCGAACTTGTTGGCCTTGGCCTCATCGATGGCGCGATCGAACAACGCATCAATCTCGGCGGGCAACTTGTAGTTGCGGATGTCGAAATCGTTGGGCATGGCGTAGTTGTCCATTCCATTGGCGCGGAACTCCTCACGAACGGCCTTCAACCCCTCAGCAATGCGTCCCACCGCATCGATGTTCACGCCCGTGTCGATGCCCATCTTTTGACAGAAGATGTGGATGAGCTCGTAGGCTGGAGCGGCGGGACCGCCAGCAAACCACCACATGTTGGTGTCCACAATGTCGATACCATTCACAATGGACACCAGCACCGAGGCCAAACCATAGCCTGGCGTGCAGTGCGTGTGGAAGTCGAGCGGTATGCGCACGGCGTTTTTCAGGGCTTTCACAATGCTCGCCGCCTTGTGGGGCGGCACCAAACCGGCCATGTCCTTGATGGTAATCATGTCAGCACCGAGGCTTTCGAGGGTTTTGGCCTTCTGTATGAAATAGTCCTCGGTGAAAATGCGCTTGGGCAAACGCCGTCCCGAGAGGGCGGCCTTAAAACGTTCGCCCCTGCTAAAGCGGGGATCAACAGTGTAACAGATGCAACAATCGGCCAGCGCACCGTTTTGTTTCACGTATTTGATGGTGCTCTGCACGTTGTTGGTGTCGTTCAGGGCATCGAATATACGCATGATTCCGATTCCCGACTGCACAGCATTGCGGTTGAAGCCCTCGATTACGCTTTCTGGGTATGGGCTGTAACCGAACAGGTTACGACCACGCGAAAGCGCGGTTAGCTTCGATGTGTCGCCAATGGCGGCTTTTATTGTTTCTAGCCTCACCCATGGGTCTTCGTTCAGGTAGCGCATCACCGAATCGGGTACTGCGCCTCCCCACACCTCCATGGCGTAGAAGTTAGCGTCCTTATAGTGCGGCAGCACGCTGTCCACCATTTTTTGGGTCATGCGCGTGGCGAATAGCGATTGCTGTCCGTCGCGCAGCGTGAGGTCTCTGATTAGTAGTTTTCTGGTTGCCATTGTAGTATAGGCTTATAACGGGTTTATCCGTTGTTATTTTTTCTTGTTGGAGTTTATGCGCTGACGCTGCATCTCCTGCTGGCGACGCTGCATCTCCTCGAGTTTGAGCTGCCACTTGCTCTTGGTGGCTGGCGTGGCCTTTTGTGCATGGGCATGAAGCTTGGCCAGCACCTTTTCGTCGTCGATCATCTGCCTGATGGCGAAGGTCTGTATCAGGGTGATGATGTTGGCCAGGAAGTAGTAGTAGTTGAGACCCGCCGAGAAACTGTTGAACATGAAGAGAAGCATGATGGGCATCATCCAAGTCATCATAAACTTCATGCCGGGCATTTGCTGGTTCGACGAGCCCATTTGATCCATGTTCATCTTGCTCTGCACAAACAGCGTAACGGCCATCAGCAGGGCGAAGAGGCTCACGTGGTCGCCATACCAGGGTATGCTAAAAGGAAGGCTGAGGATTGAGTCATACGACGATAGGTCATCGGCCCAGAGAAATCCCTGCTGGCGTAGCTCCACCGAGGCGGGGAAGAAACGGTACATGGCTATCAGTATGGGGAACTGGATGAGCATAGGCAAGCATCCGCCTAAAGGGCTAACGCCCACCTTTTTGTAGAGAGCCATGGTGGCCTGCTGCTTTTTCATGGCGTCCTCTTGCTTGGGATACTTGGCATTAATCTCCTCAATCTGAGGCTTTAGCACGCGCATCTTGGCCGAACTGGTATACGACTTATAGGTAATGGGGAACAGAACAATTTTTAGCAATATGGTGAGTATCAGAATGATAAGGCCATAGTTGCTGATGAACCTATTGAGCCAGTTGAAAACGTTGATAACCACGTATTTGTTAATCCAACGCACGATGTTGCGCCCCAGCGGAATCACCTTCTCGAAGCCCTGCTCGTAGTCGTCCATGGTTTTGAAGTGGTTGGGGCCGAAGTAGAAGCCCAGGCCGATGGTCTCGTCGGGCCGATTCTCGAAGGGCAGACCGATATGCGCCGCAAAAGTACGCACATAGCCCTCCTGCCTATCGTCGTCCATGCGCAGGTCGGTGCTGAGCATGTGGTCCTTGGCCACCAGTATGCTGGAGAAGAATTGCTGCTTGAAGTCCACCCATTTGAGCTTGGTGGTGAGCTCGGTGCGCTGCTCACCGTCCTTACGGGCGTTCATTTCCTCGTAGTCGCCATCGTGGAACATATAGCCAATGGTGGTGTATTGCTTCTCGTTGGTGAGCCCCTTCTCCTGCTGTGGGCTGTGCATCAGCCAGTTGAGGTCAATCATGCCGCCCCGCGTGGCTATACGGTTGTCCATGCCATGGAAATGGATGTCGAAGTCGAGCAAATAGCTGCCCGGACGCATGGTGTAGGTGTAGTCGATATACGACCCCTCGGCCACCTGTAGGCGCATGGTGAGCTGCTGCTCACCGTCGTTAGCCCGCAATAGGGTGTCGGATACGCTAGGCGCGAAGTATAGGCGATTGGTTTCGATGTTATTGTTGTTGCCCCAGAACTGTAGTCCAAAAGCGTTGCTGCTGCCATCGAACAGAACAAGCGGGTCGCCGCTATATGTGGTGTATCCCTTTAGTTCAACCGCGCTAATGCGTCCGCCAAGGGTGGTAAGGCTCACGCGCATAAGGTCGTTCTCCATCACAAACAGTTGCTCGCGCCCCACAGCAGCATGGGCGAATGCCCCCATCTGTGCGCGAAGCACAAGGGTGTCGGCGACTGTGGGCGTTTGACCAGCTAAACGGGCAGCCTCGGCCTGTTCGCGCATAAGCTGCTGCTCGGCCTGCACCTGTCGCAGCGAGTCGGCCATGCGGGCGGCGGCCATGCGCTCCTCCTTCGAGGGAGCGGTGAGATAGCCGAAGCCTATCATTATCAAAAATATAAGGCCTAAACCTATAACGGTATTCTTGTCCATACGTGTGTTGCTTATGCTTATTTGGTGTACGCCGCAGGGCTTACGCGGCCTCTGCTATTTGCGCACAAAGGTAGCAAATTTTAGCACAGGCAATACCAGTAGTGTTCTTATTTTTCAGCACAAACACAACCCGCTGCATATCAAACTGCTAAACCAAAACCAAAAACAGCCCTAAACTCCACGCTTGCGCTCGAACTTTAGATTATCGATGGCGAAATATGCGGGCGTATAAGATTCACCAGTATATGAATTGCAATCAGTGGAACTTACAATGAACTCAATTCGGTTCACCAATCCCAAAGAGCGGAGGTCAACCAGCCTCCAATCGAGGCATAGCGCGGGCGGCGATCTCCTGAAATCGGCCAAACTAATTGTTACCCTGGCGGTTTCGTATCCGTGTCGGTCAAAACCAATGGCTGTAACGTCAAAATGATCTCCAACGCCAAACGCACTTGCATTTCCGTGAATATCAACACCATCCTCTATTGCCTGAAGCGTTACATGGGTAAGGCAAAAAAATGCCGACACAACCTGATGCTCCACGCCTGGAGCCAATTGTACGCCCAAATAGGGATTAAACAAGTCGAATGGGTCGTGAAACACAGCAAAATTCGAACTTCCCTCTGCTCCCGATGCCGCCGACACGATGTAGGGATTATAAGTTCCACTCACAGCCGAAACGTCTAAACACGATATGGCAAAACCATAATATTCTATATCGTTGGGAGCAAACTCGTAGGTTCCACCCTCAAAACCCACACCGTGCTCGGCATATTTATACTCCATAAAACCCGAACTCTCCAAGGCAACGTCCTCAAATGTAATGGTATAAGGCACTACACCCAATTCCTCAAGAATCTGATCCTTAGAGCACGACAAAAGCACAAGGCCCAACAACGATATACCCAAAAACTTTTTCATAAAACTGGATGTTAAACTCACATTTTTATACGGCAAAAAAATGGCAAGGTTCAAAAATTCACCCCCAGCAAACAATCGTAGCAAAACACCCAAAACATTGGATAAGAGCAAAAAATATGCTCTCAATTTTTGAGCATAAAGCAGAAAATAACTACTTTCGTGGGATTTTTTGCGGGTCTAAACCACCCGCCAAACCGAACCCTTAATACCCAACTACCATGAATGGTACAGAGCTGAATGATTCTAAGAATCAGAACTTTGGCAATGCCGAAGCTACTTCCGAACCAACCCACGCCGCCGCTGCTCACCTAACCGAGCAGCCCAAAACCACCGCCGAACAGGCCAACGCATCAACAAACGCCGAATCGGCTGAGCAGTTGGAGGACAACACCCAACCCATACTGCCCAAAACCGACTACTCCACACTATCGAAGTTCGAGATGGTGCAAAAGCTGAAGCACCTGATCGACTCCTACAGCGCGGTGCAAATCCACAGCGAGGTGGAAACGCTTAAAGGCGCATTCTACAACAAACACAACCACGACCTTGAAGTGCAACGCAAAGCGTTTGTTGAAGAAGAAGGCGGCCTTGCCGAAGAATTTAGCCCCGAAAAGGACGCTAACGAACTACAGCTAAAAGAACTGCTGCGCAAACACCGAGCCGACTGGGCGCAGCACAATCAGGAGCAAGAACGCCAGCGGCAAGATAATTTGAAACAAAAGTTACAAATTATTGAACAAATTAAAGCCCTGGTGAATAGCACCGAAACAACAAACCAAACATTCCAGGAGTTCCGTAGCCTGCAACAGCAATGGCGCGAGGTTGGCCCCGTGCCTCAAAACGAGGTGAACAACCTTTGGGAAAACTATAACCTGCATGTACAGAACTTCTACGACTACATAAAGATAAACCGCGAACTGCGCGACCTCGACCTCAAACGCAACCTCGAAGCCAAAACATCGCTCTGCGAGAAGGCCGAGGAGCTGATGCTGCTAGAGCCATCGTCTGTTGAAGCGTTTAAAAAACTGCAAAAATTCCACGAGCAATGGCGCGAGATTGGCCCTGTTCCCCACGAACATCGCACTCCGCTTTGGGAACGCTTCAAAGCCGCCTCGCACAACATAAACAAACGCCATCAGGAATTTTTCGACCAGCAACGCGACGAGCAGAAACGTAACAAAGACGCAAAAATAGCCCTATGCGAAAAAGCCGAAGAGCTGGCCACACGCCCCATGAACGATATAAAGGACATGCAAAACCAAACCAACGAGATGCTTGCCCTACAACAGGTGTGGAAAACCATTGGTTATGCTCCCAAAAAGGACAACACCAAACTCTATGAACGTTTCCGCTCGGCCTGCGACGAATTTTTCGAGAAAAAACGCCTGCACCGGTCTTCGGAGAAAGAGGAGCAACAAAACAACCTGCAGCTCAAAACCGAATTGTGCATACAGGCCGAGGCTCTGAAAAACAGCACCGACTGGAAAAAAACAACCGACGAATTTATTGCCCTGCAAAAACGCTGGCGCGAGATTGGCCCCGTACCACGCAAACGCTCGGCTGCCCTATGGGAACGCTTCCGCACTGCGTGCGACGAATTCTTTAAGGCCAAAAACGCACAAAACACGGCCAACTCTATTAACTACGCCGCAAACCTACGCGCCAAAGAGGAACTCGTGGCCGAAATTGAAGCCTACACCCATCCCGAAAACGCCGAGGAGGCCATAGCAGCACTGCACGAATTTCAGCGCCGTTGGACCGAAATTGGTTTTGTGCCTATGAAACAAAAAGAAACAATACAAAATCGCTATCGCAACGCAATCACAAAACATTTTGAAGAACTAAATGTGGCCGAGGAGCAACGCGATATGATACGACTAAAATCAAAAATTGAAGATGCACAAAATAACCCTAGGAAAACTAACAATATTCGCATCGAACGCGATAAATTATATAACAAAATGAGACAACTCGAATCTGATATTGCTACATGGGAAAACAACATCGGATTTTTTGCAAAATCCAAAAATGCCGAAGCAATGATTCAGGATGTGGAACGCAAAATTGCTCGCACACGCGACGAAATTGCTCACATTGTGGCAAAAATCAAGCTAATTGATAACCCCGAATCAGAAATCACCGAAAAAGCATAATTGCCATGTCGAACACCAAGTATGTTTTTGTTACAGGAGGCGTAGCCTCATCGCTCGGAAAAGGCATAATTTCGGCCTCATTGGCCAAATTGCTACAAAGCCGTGGCTACTCGGTTACAATCCAAAAACTCGATCCATACATCAACGTGGACCCAGGCACGCTTAACCCCTACGAGCACGGCGAATGCTACGTTACCGAAGACGGTGCCGAAACCGACTTGGATTTGGGACACTACGAGCGGTTCATCAACATACACACCTCGCAGATGAACAACGTAACCACGGGGCGAATCTATCAAACCGTGATTAGCAAGGAGCGCCATGGCGATTATTTAGGTAAAACCGTGCAGGTGATTCCACACATCACCGACGAAATTAAACGCCGCATAAAGCTAATTGGTACTAAAAACCAATTAGACGTGGTTATCACCGAAATTGGTGGCACGGTGGGCGACATCGAGTCGCTGCCCTACATCGAGGCCGTGCGACAGCTGCGCTGGGAATTAGGACCGTCAAATTCGGCCTTTGTGCACCTCACCTTAGTGCCGTTCCTTTCGGCCTCGCAGGAGCTAAAAACAAAGCCCACACAGCACTCCGTTAAGGTGCTTTTAGAAAACGGCATTCAGCCCGATGTGGTGGTGCTACGCACCGAGCACGACATCAACGCCGACATACGGCGCAAGGTGTCGCTTTTCTGCAACGTGGACCCCGATGCTGTGGTGCAATCCATCGACGTGAAAACAATCTACGAAGTGCCGCTAATGATGCAGCAAGAAAAGCTCGACAGCATTGTGCTGCGCAAACTTGGATTGCCAATCAACGAAGATCCGAAACTCGAGGCTTGGCGCAATTTCGTAACATCTTTAAAAAATCCCAAACACCACGTGCGCATTGGCCTTGTGGGCAAATATGTTGAACTGCCCGATGCCTACAAATCAATTATGGAAGCGTTTGTGCACGCCGGCGCGGCCAACAGCTGCAAGGTGAATTTGGAGCTAATTCAGTCGGAGGGGCTAACGCACGACACCTATGCCGAGCGGCTCAGCGGCCTACAGGGCATATTGGTGGCTCCGGGCTTTGGTCATCGCGGCCTTGAGGGCAAACTGCTGGCCGTGCGCTACGCCCGCGAGAACAACGTGCCATTCTTGAGCATCTGCTTGGGCATGCAGTGCGCCGTGATTGAATTTGCGCGCAACGTGATGGGGCTAACAGAGGCCAACTCAGCCGAGATGGTGGACACCACGCCTCACCCCGTTATAGACCTCATGGCCTCGCAAAAGGAGGTGGCCGACTTGGGCGGCACCATGCGCTTGGGCGCGTACCCCTGCAAATTGAGCAAGAGCAGCCACGCATTTGAGGCCTACGGCAGTGCCGACATACAAGAGCGCCACCGCCACCGCTACGAGTTTAACAGCGCCTACAAGGAGCAATTTGAGCAAGCAGGCATGGTGGCCACGGGCATCAACCCCGACACCAAGCTGGTGGAGATTGTAGAAATCCCCAAACACCCGTGGTTTGTGGGCGTACAGTTCCATCCCGAATACAAAAGCACCGTACTGAACCCACATCCGCTATTCGTAAGCTTCGTAAAGGCAGCATTAGAACAGGTTAGCGAGTAGCCGATAGCCTACAAGCCAACAAAAACGCGCAGTTTGGGATTTGTCCCGCTGCGCGTTTTTAATATACTAATAATCAGCGAGTTATGCAAAAAAAAAAAAAAATAACTGCAAAAATAGTTGGTAGGCTAAAACAAATGTGCTAACTTTGTCGCCGAGATGAAAACTCATCTCATATTGTATAACCCAAAACCTAACCACATTAGTATGAAGAAACTATTATTTTCTTTTCTGCTTATCTCTGCAAGCATTTGTAATGCTACAAGTCTGAATGCTCAGGTAATACATGTGCAATATAAACAAACTATTGCGATTCCTGAAAACATAAAAAATATGACGGACATTGCTACCCGCGATTTTATCATCGAGGAAATGCAAAAACAACAAGCCATTTTCAACTTACTAACAAACAATGGTATATACGGCTTTACAACAAACGGTATATCTGATGAAAAATTTAAAATTGACGGAAATGGTAGCGTATACATAAATTTAAATACAAGTGAAAAATACTCTGTAAAAAATATTATTGATAAACCGTTTTTAGTAAAAGAAAATTTGAATGCTATAGAATGGAATGTTACAGAAGAAACAAAAGAAATACTTGGCTACAAGTGCAATAAAGCAACCTATGGCGATACAGTGGCATGGTTTTGTTCAGAAATACCAATACCATTTGGACCAAGTGGCACATTTGGCCTTCCAGGACTGATTTTAGAACTACAAACAAACACCGATTCATATACCGCAATAAGCATAAGCACAGAAAACAACAACATTGATATTGTATTAAATTTGGACAAAAGCAAAGCAATCACTCGCAAAGAGTATGCAAAAATTCAAAAGAAAAAACTGAAAGAATTTGGCGTAGATTCTAATGGTCCAGGAAAAGGAAAGCCCCAAGTTAAGGTAATCACAATGTAAAAAGGAAACACCATCTAGCAACACAATGAAGTTCTCACACCTCACAGCCATGCTCTGCTTCACAGCCTGCATGGCTACACCTTTTTGCGTTTCTGCACAGAATATCAACCTTACGGGGCGCGTTAGCAGTGAGGCCAACAGCGAGCCTGTGCCTTTCGCCACCGTGGTGCTATCGACCGATAGCCTTGGGCGGCAGGGCATGAAATTCACCACAACCAACGCCAACGGGCAGTTCACGCTGCGCGATGTGCCAACCAACCCGCGTCAACGCTGGCTCACGGTGCGTTCGGTGGGCTACGAGCAGCACTCGCAGCGCATAGATATGTCCACCGTGCAAAGTCCGCTCAACATCGCGCTGGCAACCAGCACCATAGGCATCGAGGAGGTGGCCGTCAGGGCGCGTGGGCGCGATGTGGTGCAACGCGGCGACACGATAGTGTTCAACGCCCAAAACTACGCCTCTGGCACCGAGCAAAACTTGGGCGAACTGATTAGCAAAATGCCAGGCATGGAGGTCGATGGCGGCGGACGTGTGTCGTATCAAGGCCAAAAGATAGACAAAATGCTAATTGATGGCCGCGATGTGCTATCAAAAGCATCGTCGGGTGCGGCAATCAATACGCTTTCGGCAGATTTTGCAAATTCAATAGAGTTGCTCACCGACTACAACGAGGGCGATGTAACAGATAAATTTAAAAACAAAGAAACACTGGCCCTAAATATAAAATCGGGACGCAAAGCCGCATTCAACGGCAACATAGAGGCTGGCGGAGGAATCAATAACCGCTACCATGCCAAGGCTACAGTGTTTGCGCTTATGTCGAAATTCTCGGTAAGCATCTTAGGCAACGCCAACAACACGGGCGAAACCACGCTGTCGATGCAAGACTACATAGCCAATGTAGTGGGCTACTCCAATTTGGTGAGCGGCTCGTCGGGCGGCGGGTTCATGGAATTTTCAACGGCCATGCACCAAATGCTATTTCCGCCCAGCAACGAGTATGCCCGCCGTGCGCAGATGCTCAACCTGAACGCCACATGGGAGCCTACAGAGAAATATAAGCTGCGCTACAACATCATTGCGCATGGGTCGAAATCGCATGGCGGCGAGGAGCAGCTGCAGCGCTACACGCTGCCCGACAGCACATTCACCAACACCAGCCGAACAGAAAAGCAAAAAAGCGACGTGCTATACAGCCAGCACCTCGACCAGCGCTGGCGGCCATCGGAGCGTTTCACGCTCAAGGCCAACACCATGCTCGACATTAGCAAATCGGCCTACAACGCCACATTTACCGATGTTTACGGCAACGAGCGAATGCACTCGTTCGACCACACCAACAACACCGGCCTCGATGCCCACCAAACGCTCGACCTCGGCCTACAGGTGGGCGAAGGCCTGCTCTCGCTGGGCGGCATTGCCAAGTTTACGCAGGGCGCAACCCGCGAAAATTTGGGCACCAACACTCCCCTACTCCCCATGCCCTTCGCCGCTGGCAGCGGCGACTACACCGCCCTGTACGCCCTCAACCGTGCCGAACGCAGCAGCGAGGCGCAGGGACATTTGGGTATGATTTACCCCATTGGAGCGGGCATAAACGCCAAGGCCGACCTGCAAGCCCGCTACGGTATTGAGCACTACGATATAGCAACGCCCAGCCTTACCGACACCGCCCGCGAAAGCCTTACGCGCACGGCCCTGCAGGGCTATCTGGGCCTGATGCGCAACAACGGCATGTTCCGTTTCAACTGCGGCGCACACATCTCAGCTCACAAAGCCCGTACACCCTACACGCAGATTGACACCAGCATGGTTTGCATCGAGCCGCAACTCTACCTCGGCCTGCGTTTCGACAAAAACCACTCGCTGAGCCTCACAGCCAAGCACAACATGTCGCCCAATGGTTTGTCAGATTTTCTGCAAACCCCATGGGCAAGCGGCTACAATACCATGCAACAGCCATCGCAGCTCACCAACCCCTTTGGGCAGCGGTTGGAAATAGCAGCGCACTACCTGCTCAGCAGCCTATTCCACGGCCTGATGCTGTTCGGCGTGGTGGCCTACTCGCACGACTACAATCAGGCCCTGCCCGTAACCGATGCAAACGGCCTGTTGGTAAACAACTACGAACGCGACGGCGGCTGGCAAACAACCACCATGGCACAGCTATCGGTATCGAAAAACATCCCCTATTTCGACCTAAAACTCGCCGCGCAATACACCGATGCGGCCAGCAATCTGGTGCATTTGGGCGAAGAAGACGAGCTGCAAATACAACGGTTCAGCACATCGTTCACAGCAATGTCGAAATTTAGGCAAAACCCTGTAAACTTTGAGCTGGAGGCCAAGTATGCACCGTCGGTGCAGCATTTCGACCACGGTCAGGCACGCTCAAACAGCCAAGAAATTGGCGGACATGCTAAGCTAATATTGGGCAAAGGTCCGTGGGCATGCACCATCACGGGCAAATACGCCCGCACCACCGACACGCAGCACGAGCGCGAGGTGTTCGATGCCGACCTGAACATGCGCTATAAATTCAAAAAATTAGAATTAAAACTGATAGGCCACAACCTGCTGCACATCAACAACTACGAGTGGCTGAGCGAAACGCTGAACTCGGTGGTGCAATCATCGTCGGTGTATCGCCGCATACCTGGGCATCTGATGCTGGCATTGGGATGGCAGTTTTAGTAAAAACCATTATCTTTGCAATTCCAACAAAACCAATAAACATGAGAACATTATTCATATTCAGCATCTTAGCATTAAGCATGTGCATTACCACCAATGCCCAAATATGTTTAATCGATGACTTTTCACTTTCAGGCACAGATGGAGCATACGGCATATATGCTGATATTGATTGCAATGGCAAAGACATATTCTATATAGATATGGACGCGCCTAACAAAAATCAACGTGTACAGATGGAAATATGGGGTAAACACATAGATGGCTTTATAAACTCACTACAACAAGCCAAACTAAAATATGAATTGTATTCCAAAACAGCCAAAAAAAACAACATAACTTTATTATCAAAAGATATTAAAGTGAGTTTTTCTGATAGAGAAATTTATTTCACTGTGGACGATAAATGGCATAAAGAAAATGGGGTTGATTTAAAGTGTAAATTTTTAGCAACTGCCGACGGAAACTGTCTTCTACTCCTACAGACAGACTATATGACCAGCACAGAAGTAGTTTCACATAGTTACTCAGTAGGAAGAGCCTACAACCTTATGTCGGGTCGATGGAGTTTGTCTTTTTCTTCGAACGAAATTAGTATAACAAGATATTGTTCAGGAGCCTCTCTTATGTTCTCTTCAACCGAAGAAATAGATTATTTTGCCAATAAACTAAAAAAAGCGAAAGACTGGAAAAACAAAAATATCCAGCAATGCAAACTATTTCAATAATACACACTTCCAACACCCAATAACATCGCAAACACTATGAATAAGTTAGTCTTAATCAAACTACTGGCTGTAGTTACCACGCTATATGCTGGCATAGCACAAGCACAAGCCCAACCACGCCACCTCAAGGCGCAGTATAGCCTCTTTGAACCAATACCAAAGGCTGTGAGGGATATGGACGAAGGCCCTGTGAAGCAGTACCTGCTCGAAACGCTCAAAAAAGAAGCGGGCAAGGTGTTCACGCTATATTTTGCCGACGGGCAGTACGCCTTTGCGCTTTCGAACAACGACAACGCCAGTGGCGAATTTATAATAACGGACAAACACAGCACGCTGGTGAACATGGCCACTGGCACACGCCATGGCTGCGAGATTATTATCGACAAGCAATTTTTAATTAGCGACTCCATTGCCGCCACACCGCAATGGACAATGAGCGACGAAACTGAAACCATTGCGGGAAAAAGTTGCATCAAAGCCTCGTGCGGCGACACAGTGGTATGGTTCAGCAACGAAATCCCAATCCCCATTGGACCCAACGCTCTATTCGGTCTGCCAGGACTTGTGCTGAAGGCCACCATGAGGGATACGCATTCGCAGGAGATGGTTACCTTTACGCTGCAAAACGTTGAGTTTGTAGAAACCGTACCGCAATTTGCGCTCCCCACAAATCTACCCACCCTAACCCGCCGCGAGTTCGACAAACTTTTTAAACAGAAAATGCAACAGTTCGACGCAATCGGAAAATAAAAGTTCAGTTTTATTTTCCGATTACTGCTAACGCCTCTCCAACTCCGCTTCCAGCAGCTTGCGGATGGTTGCTTTGGCTTGTCGAACTGCACATTGCGTGTTTGTGGGAGCTGTGTGGGTATATATAGATGCGTGGGGGCAAGTGATGCCGTATGCTTTGCGGTATAGGGGATGCCTGCTGCGTAGGCGGTTGCTGGTACTGCACAGATTCATGAAAAAAGGAGCGCATTGTGCGGCTCCTTTTTTGTAGTATGGGGGTGGTATCGATATTAGCTATTATTCCTGTCGCGTTCAAAGTTGCCCGGCCCAAGTATTCTGAACGACATGGCAAAGCCTGCGTGGGGTTGAGGGCTGCCTTCTCCCTTGCCCATGGAAAGACCTGCCTGTAGCTGAAAGCTGAATACCCTGCGGGCATTCAAACTCAGCATGAGCGATGGATCTACGTAGATGGTGCCATTGGGGAGCACCCCCTGTCCATCCATGCGCTCATAACCCTGAATGCGTTCTTCGTGTTTCACGTTTTTAATTTTGGCATTGAGGTAGCGCGTGTAGCCGGTGGTCATCATCAGCATGAGCTGCACCCGCTTGCGATTGGTGAATACAGATACGCCGCCTCCTAGGCTATGGTTGAATAGGCTATAGCGCTGTGCATCGTATTGCTGTAGGGTGTCCTGTGCATTGTAAGCGGTATGCTTGTGGGTGTACTCGCCGCGACCTAGACCTAATGCGGTGCTGCATTCAACGCCCCAATATTTACCCATAATGCGGTGATATCCGCCCGACAGTTCGAAAAGAGTGCTCAGGTTGTCCATAATTGCACTGTAATGTCGGGTTCGCTCACGGGAGTCTAGCACAAACGAGGATGAATAGGACGCGCCGAGGGTGATGTTGTCCCATGGGGTGTAATATACACCCCAGTGCGCATCGGTATGCAGGTGTAGGTTGACTATTGACGATGCATTGCCATTGAGCAGGTGGGATGCTATGGCATCGGCGAATAGCAGATAGGGGAGCGACAAGGGGATGGATACTTCTCCCACTATGGGTATGTTCTCCAACACGAGCTTGCTATCCGTCTTGAAGTAGCCCTGCAGTCCATACTCAACGCGGAGCCGGCCTTTGGGGGCCAGCACATTGGTGGTTGGCGGGGGCGAGGGCCTAAACGAGTATTTGAACTCGCTCTGCCCCCAGGCGATGTGCGAGCAGAGCATGGCGATCGCAATGGTTGTTGATGCGATGTTTTTTCTCATTGCTGTGGAAGTTTTTTGTGTGGTTAGACATTTCAATGCCCCAGTGGTGAGAGCTTTTCGCATGCAGCGTATGGTGGTGTTAGCCTTATTCGTTTGGCGGCGCAAAGATAGTGCTTCGCCCCGTAGGAAGGGAACTTTTTCGCATTTTTTTTATCTATCTGCCCTTTGTGTATATGCTTTTTGCATGCATCATCACACCGTTCGCTCACAACAAAAGAGTTTCTGGTAGAATATCACATAAAACACTATATAACAAAACAATAACTCAACTATATCCCTTAAAAAGGGGAGATGTGGGCTTCAAAATCGCCTTTTTTAGGGATTGCACCGCCCCTGATGCGTGGCGTAACTTTGCGGCCTGAAAACTACCGCCATGAAACACCCACTACTCCTGCTGTCCGTGGGGCTGCTTGCAGCTCTAAGCACGACAGCGCAAGCACCATCGCAGGCCGACAGCATCGGCAAACGCTCCCGCCTCACCATCGGCGGCTACGGCGAAACCGCAGCATCGCTCCACATGCACAGCGACAACCCCTACCGCTACATGTACCCCGACCGCTACAAGCAGGCCGAACCCTACGGCAGGCTCGACATCCCGCACGTGGTGCTGATGCTGGGCTACGACTTTGGTCGTGGCTGGCGCATGGGCACCGAGGTAGAGTTTGAGCACGGCGGCGTGGAGGCCGCCATTGAGGTGGAGGGCGACGAGGCCATTGAGCTGGAGCACGAGATTGAGCGCGGCGGCGAGGTGGCCCTCGAACAGTTCTGGATTGAGCGCGAACTGAAGCCCTGGCTTAACATCAGGGCAGGAATGATTATATTACCCGTGGGGCGCACCAACATGCACCACCTGCCCGTGGAGTTTTTTGGCGTGTACCGCCCCGAGGGCGAAAGCACCATATTGCCCTGCACGTGGCATCAGATTGGGTTGAGCCTATGGGGAACCGTTGGACCGCTACGCTACGAGGCGGTGGTGGTGCCTGGGCTCAACTCGCGCCTATTCAACAACGCCAATTGGGTGAGCGGGGGCGCGGCCTCGCCCTACGAATTTACGGTGGCCAACGAGCTGGCCGTAGCCCTCAGGCTCGACTGCCATGTGCTGCCCAGCCTACGCATAGGCATGAGCGGCTACATGGGCGGCACCAACAACGATGCCTATCCCAAGGCCAACTCCAAGGTAAGCAGCGGACGGCTTTCGATTGCATCGGCCGATGTGGAGTACAAGAGCCGCCTATTAATGGCACGCGCCAGCACGGTGTATGGCTATCTGCAAAACGCCGATGCCATAGGCGTGAGCAATAGGCACAGCGACAAATCGACATTCTCACCCTACGCGCACACCTTTGTGGGGCGCAATGCCCTGTCGGCCGACTGCGAAGTGGGGCTCGACCTGCTGGCCCTGGCCAACGCAAACGCCCAGCAACGTCTGCTGCTGTTCGGACGCTACGAGTACTACGACTCCTACGTGCCGTCGGGCAACCAGTCGGACTACGAGTGGACCGACCGCCAGCGCATGGCCGTCGGACTGAACTACTTCCCGCTCAAAGAGGTGGTGATTAAGGCCGAATATTCGCACCGATTGCTCAAATCGCAATACAACCCCGAACCCTGCATCAGCATAGGTATAGCCTATGCAGGTTTTTTTAAATATTAACCTAAATCGATATTGTGTCAAACTAAATAAACAACAGCAATGAAGAAACTCTTTTTCTTAGCCATCACAATGGCCGTAGTTGCGCTATCGTCGTGCAACAAAGACGACGACAAGAACAAAAACAACGATGCAGCCCAGCACGATGCCCAGTTTGAGGGCATAGCCAAGGTGTTTTTGCAAAACACGGTGTACCCCACCTACTCGGCCCTGGCATCGGCCACCGAGCAGCTAGTGGACGAACTCAAAACGCTGCGCACCAACAAAACTCAGGCCAACCTCGACAAGGCCTGCGCCACGTTCCTTGAGGCTCGCGCCGAGTGGGAGCGCAGCGAGGCATTCCTATTTGGCCCCGCTGGCGATTTCGGTATCGACCCGCACATCGACTCGTGGCCGCTCGATGAGGATGCGTTCAACACCGGCATCAAAAACACCGACCTGCTGAACGCGCTCAATGCCGAAGATGGCGATGTGCAGGCAGCCGACAACCTGGGCAACACCCTGCTGGGCTTCCACTGCGTGGAATTTGTGCTATTTGCCAACGGCGCACCCAAGCAGGTGGCCGACATCAGCGACCTGCACCTGATCTATGCCACCGCAGTGGCAGGCGACCTGCGCAACCACTGCTATCAGCTCGAGGTGTCGTGGATGGGTGCCGATGCGCCCGCCACTCACGTTGCCAAGGTGGAAGAGCTAGAGATGAACTGCACGGTGGCCGGCGGCGGAAAATCATACGCCGAAAACATGCTGAGCGCTGGCAAGGCTGGCAGCACCTTCCCCAGCTGGCTTTCGGTGATGCAGCAAATCATTCAGGGGTGCGTGGACATTGCCGACGAGGTGGGCGCAAGCAAAATTGGCAAGCCCAACACCGGCGAAGACCCCACCTACATTGAAAGCCCCTACAGCTGGAACTCCATCATCGACTTCTACAACAACATTGTGTCGATAGACAACGTGTACCACGGCGGCGTGGCTGGCAAGCGCGATGCCGCCAACTCGCTGGCCAAGTTCATGGAGGCCAATCACCCCAACTCGCACAAGGCCATCGAGGCGGCCATCGATGGTGCGCTCAAGGCAATAGGCACGGGCAAAGGCTCGACCACGGGCATGAAATATCCGTTTGTGAACAACATTGCCGACCAGTCGGCAGCTGCAGCCTCGGCTGCATGCGCCACCTTGGTTGAGGTACTCGAAGCCGCCAACAACGCATTGGTGTCCAAGTAATTACATATAAAACAAAAACAGCACGCATGTTAGCAAAAAACATAATGCGCTGCACCCTCGCCATGGCCGCTTTGGTGGTCGTGGCGAGCGCGTGTCGCGACGACGACAAGAAAAACACTCCCGCCCCCGAACCATCGACCATGGACCCGCAGTTACGCATAGAAACCTATGCCGGCGGCGAACTGGGTACGGCCTTCAACGCCACTGCATCGGCATTTGAGCAGCCCACACCCGCTGTGGTTAAGGCAGGTTTGGAATACGAGTTTAAGATGGGCGAGGCGTTCTTTGAGCGCGACTACACCATCAACACCGCGCCGTTTAAGGGTTTGGGACCTATTTATACCCGCACATCGTGCCTCACATGCCACCCCGGCTACGGCCACGGCGGCCGTCAAACGCGCTACCGCTACAACGACTACGGCAACGGCTACAAAATCATCGTAACCGACCGCGCTGGCGAACCGCTGAGCTCGCTCAGCATAGTGCCTGCCACCAAAGCGCTGCCTGGCCTCAAACCCATGATCGACGAAGAGCAGGTGCGCATCAACTGGATCGACTATACCGATGAATGGGGCAACACCTTCCCCGATGGCGAGAAATACAGCCTAATCTACCCCGAGCTAATTATCCCCGAAGAGGCCATCTACTCGCCGCTAATAGATGCCCACGGCAACCCCATTGCCTACGCCGATTTGGTGATGACGCTAGAAACATCGATCGGAATCTACGGCACGGGGCTAATCGATGCCATCCCCGACGACTCAATCCGCGCCGAATACATCCGCCAGGAGCGGCACGGCGTACCGCTAAACCCCGCCATTTGGGCTACAGGCAACTGGATAGCAATGGGTGCCGATGGCCATCCGTTCCGATTCGACTACGCGCTCGATGCCACATCGACGCAGGACAACTTCACGCTATGGAAGGCCACCAACGTGGTATCGGCTCCATTCAGGCACAACTTTATTCCCGAGGCTTACGGCCGCAAAGCGGCTGCCGACCCTGAGATACAGGCCAATTTCTACACCAACTTCCCCGACGCACCCAACACGGGCAATGTGGAGGCCGACATATTTGAGTTCCTCTGCGGCGACAATAAACCGCTCGAACTCAGCGAGGTGCAGCAATATCAACTTAAACTATGGGCCAGAGGTCTGGCCGTACCCGCTGCCCGCAACCTCGACGACGAGCAGGTACAGCTCGGACGAAAGCTGTTCCGCCAAATTGGCTGCGCTACCTGCCATCGCCCATCGTGGACCACGGGAGCAGACGAACAGGTGCAGGATCCCTACAACGTTCTGGGCAACCGACCGGTGCCGCGCTATCCGCACCAAACCATTTGGCCCTACACCGATTTAGTGCAGCACAGGCTATTTATGCAGAACGACATCCGCACGGGCTGGTGCCGCACCACACCCCTTTGGGGACGCGGCCTGATGCAGATTTGCGCGGGACACTCCGACCGCCTGCACGACTGCCGCGCCCGCAACACCCTGGAGGCCATCATGTGGCACGGCTCGCCCCAGAGCGATGCCCGCTGGACCGTGGATGCCTTCCGCAAGCTCAGCAAGCAGGAACGCGATGCCGTAGTTAAGTTCATCGACGCTATTTAATATAAACCCAAACAGCACAAACAAATGAGAATCAGCAAAATAGCGCTTTGTACTACAGCCATAATGGCCTTGGCCGCTGGCTGCCGCGACACCGAAAGCGACAGCAATAACCCCAACGCCGCACCTCAAGCCATGGACGAGCAGCTGCGCAAGGAGACCTACGCTGGCGGCGAACTGGGCACGGCGTTCAACGCCACGGCATCGGCATTCGAACAGCCCACACCCGCCATTGTGAAGGCTGGTTTAGAGTACGAATTTAAGATGGGCGAGGCTTTCTTCGAACGCGACTATACCACCAACTCCGAACCATTCAAAGGATTGGGGCCGCTCTACCTACGCACATCGTGCCTTGCCTGCCATCCGGGCTATGGTCACGGCAGCCGCCAAACCCGCTACCGCTACAACGATTTTGGCAACGGATACCTGCTCATACTGGCCGACCGCGAAGGGCTGGTGCTCAGCTCGCTCGGCATTGTGCCCATGACTCAGGCCGTTCCTGGCCTAAAGCCCATGATCGACGAGCGTCAGGTGCGAATCAACTGGCTGGAACATACCGACGAGTGGGGCAACACCTTCCCCGACGGCGAACGCTACAGCCTAATCTACCCCGAACTAATCATCCCCGAAGAGGCCATCTATGTGCCGCTAATCGATGCCCACGGCAATCCCATTGCCTACGCCGATGTGCAAATGACCCTCGAGTCGTCGATTGGAATCTATGGCACGGGGCTAATCGATGCCATTCACGACGACTCGCTCCGCGCCGAGTATCTGCGCCAAGAGCGGCTCGGAGTGCCGCTAAACCCCGCCATTTGGGCGGCGGGCAACTGGACCGCTGTTGGCTCCGACGGCCATCCGTTCCGATTCGACTATGCGCTCGATGCCACATCGACCCAAGGCAATGTCAGCCTGTGGGAGGTTACCAACGTGATTACCGACCCCTACACCGAGAACTATATCCCTGAACCCTACTACACCACTGCGGCCAACGACCCCGAGGTGCAGGCCAACTTCTACGCCAATTTCCCCGATGCACCCAACACCGGCAATGTACACGATGACATCTACAACTACCTTAGCAACAAGAACATATCGCTCGAGATGAGCCCAGAGCAGCACTATCAGCTCAACCTATGGATACGTGGCCT
>JAFWUG010000008.1 GCA_017524185.1 Bacteroidales bacterium | reverse complement strand
ACGTATGCGCTGTCCCGAAAGGGTCAGCTACGTATTGAACTTAGCCCCCATATTCGTCTAAACAACATGCCTGATAGCATTTTTATGTTAGATGTTGGCGACGGAAGAACGATGGCAAAGTATTGTTATAGAGATAAGTTTCCTATCAATTGTGCAGGTAGCCGAATTAATATTAGTTACACTCCGTGGGAGCACATCACGCTGGGTGCAGCATTCCTTTTTACCCAAACGTTTCAGCATATTGGCCACGTTGTAGCTCAATTCTCAGATGATGACAATATCGCTGGTGAATTTGATGTAAACAATCTATTTCGTCATCAGATTTATTCTTCTACTTTTATGTCGGGTGAATTGTCGGGGGCCTATCATTCGGTTATAACAAATTTTATGGCCTACGAGGTGCGTACTGCAATGTCGATTGGCAGTGGTAAGCAGAGGTATAATGACACTTATTCTTGTAATACAGGGGATTATAGTTACTTTGGCGAAAATATTAAATATATCTATAGTGTTTATGACGATTATTTTAAATACAATATGTTTAATCACAGCTTTGTTGGAGGACTATCTTTTTTTACCCCACGTCGCACGTTGCAGGCATCATTGTTGGTCGATGTGGGCTATACCACCTATTTCAATAAGCAGCTTGAGCGCCCTTTCTATTCGCGGCAGCTATATGATCAAGTGATAGACCCATTCAATAGGAATCCGTGGGATTTGTACTGCGCACCATGGTTCATGCTGAGCATCAACACTCCAGCAGTGTTTAGCATTCGTTTCCACTATGGCTTTGAGGTGAGCAAGCAGCACCGCCGCTACGATGGCGCACCGCTACGGTCAACCGCTGGTGTTACGCTTTCGTGGAGATTAACAAATGCTCGCATGCTGCCGAAGGAATAAATATAAATGATATGTTAATTATGCAGAAACCATGAACACACATTTTTACTTTGACAATATGAAGCGGATAATTTTGCTATCCCTGCTCTGCGTGGCTGCGTTGGCGGCCTGCGATGATGGCTCTGGCGTTAATTATGGGTCAGTGGTTGAATTACCTGAAGACCCGATAGTAGAAAAGCCTGTCTATACCTATATATGGGCGCGTCCGCATACACCAGATACATCGGCAAATTTGCCTCGTGTGATGTTTAAGACTTATGACTGTAGTTTGCCCTTGTTTGACAACGGACAAAAGGTGATAGTTGGCAATGTTAATGGAGGTCTTAATTGCCTAGAAACCGATAGTGGTAGTGTGGTTTGGTCCTGTAGGTTGTTTGATACACCAGATGAAGCCCTCACCAATCCAATAGTTGACTATATTATAGCCAGCACCGACGAGTGGATGGTGATTAATATTGATAGCACAGAGTTTATAAAGATTGATTTGAAAATGGGTAATGTTTTGGGACGATGCCAAATGCCAGTAAAGGTAACTTCGCGGATGACCAAAGATGGGGATGATTGCTTTTATGTTACAGCAAAAGAGCAGGTTTATAAAGTTACGCTCAACAACATGGAATGCACCCTGTTCTCTTTTAATGGTGAGTTCCGTGATGATATTAAGCTTTACCCATTTCCATATTCAAGAAATAATGAGAAATATTATTTTATACATGAAATTATAAAATATCCGATACAAAATATTTATTTTTATAGAGGATACGTGTATTTAGTTAATACAATAGGTGATACTTTATATAGTATAAAAATACAAGATGATTTTGAGGACAATCCGTTTTTAATTGCTCCAACTTATGTTACTCACATTGATGAACATGACGGAGAGGTATATTTATTTACAAGAAAAAGTTATATTTACAGGTTTTTGGTTTTTAATTGGGATAGTATGAAGGTTGTGTGTAAAGATATAATTCTAAATAATTTATCAAGGAAATTTCGTTATCATGAATTTGATAATGATGCTTTGATTTATCACATGGGGTATAGTAAAGAGTTGGAACATGAGGGTTATATCGGAGAATATATGATTATTGACACTAAAGCAAGGAAGTATAGACGGAAGATTACAGATCGTCCGTGTGGCACAAAAACATTTGATGGATTTTCTTATGTTGCTAAAGACCATTGTTTTAGTGTCAGGGAATGTTATTCTGATTATGAGTATTTTCGTGTACCATTGAATGGAATGGTATCTGTAAGTGAAAATAATGATAGAACCTATGATTCTTATGAAATAACAATATCAAAAAAAACTAATGGTAATGAGTTTGTAGTATTTGCATCAGAAACAATGATCTACTGTTTTCCTACTGTATACTTAAAGGAAGGTAGGTTGAAATTTTAATTTTTTTTTAGATTGGAGATGAGAATCTTTTTTTGGGTATTGACTTTGTCGATTTTGTCAATCGTTTCGTCGATGGGACAAGATGAGCCATATTATATGTTTGAGTGGCATAATGACTATGTATGTGAAAGAGGCGGCGACAATATTCGTTTTTATGATTTGATATTTTATACAACAATAAATAATTCACATGTTGAAAGAGAACTCGTAAGTTTGTCTCAGCACTATGGCCTTAGTTCTGGTAAATTAAAAATATCCGCATATGAAGGTGGAATAAAACTTATTAGAACTGAAAACTCTAGAGTTCAAATTAAATCAATATTTGATTGGAATAAACCTACTGGTGGAGTAATTAGTTTTTATATAACTGATTTTTTTATAGATGCTCATGGAGCCTTTTCTTATGAATTTAATATAAAAAATAAAATTTCGTGTGTTTCTAATTATATTGGAAAAAAATATAAGTATTATGTTGATTATAATTTAAAATTTTATCCAGTTTTTAAAAACACAACAGATAAATATTCTTTGAGTTACTATAATAATGTAAAAATAAGTTTTACTTCAGGTTTTCCTGAGGAAGTGTATAAGGGTAGGTGGAGATATAAGATAGCGAATGGGAGTTGGGAAACTCTAAAAAGTGGTATTTCTCATAGCGTTACTATCTGTGGTAAGGATCTTATGGATGAGGCGACTGTAATTAATAATATTGGCAAGACTGTGCAGTTTTACATAGACAATCCAATAAAAAGAGATTGTGAAACCGTCACAATGAAAATAGAAAAACCTTTTTTGGAAAAAACTTTTATTGGCGAGTATTTACCCAGTGATAGAAAAATAACTCTAAGTTATACAGGCGGCTTCCCCCGTTATATATACAGATGGCAATATAGTATAGCGGAAGGTGAGTGGATTGATGTACCAGGTGAGTTGATAAAAGATGACAGTCCGCATTGTATTAAAGTTTGCAGTAAGGATTTGATGGATGTATCAACTATACGTCAGAATGTTGGTAAGACCATACAGTTCCGCATTTATAGCGATAAGGTTAGTTCAGAGTCTATTCCGTTAACAGTTTTAAATATTTCGTTACCAATCAAGGATATAATCCCAATTCACCCACGTTGTTATAATGAAAGAGGGAAGTTACAGATTCTTTTACGAGAGCCGCTTAGACCTGATGAGGATGTGTTATGGTTTATTGATGGGAAAAGTTTGGACAAGAATAATTGGATGACTATTACGCAGGATAGGCAAAGTGTGTTTATTGATAGTTTGTCTGTTGGAGTAGATTCAATACTTACTTTACAGAGCCAACTGATAGTAGGAGATGATGTGTATACGTCTGATTATGATACAATTATTATTGGCGAATATCTCAAAGTTCCTGCCCCCGTTAAATTCACCGCTCTTCATTCAGATGTTCTTTGCCACGGCGATTCTTCCGGCACAATCACCGTTAAACCTACTGGTGGTACGGGTGTTTACAGCATCATGCTCAACAATGATGAGGCAGCCAATGGCGTTACGGGAGAATACACTTTCGATAGTCTTGCGGCGGGTAAATATTTTGTAAAAGTTTTTGATACCCACGAATGTTCATACCAAGACACAATAAAAATAACCCAGCCAGAAGCACTGCTATCCATTGATAACATTTCGCTCACAGAGCCTAAGGGATTCCATACACATGATGGGCAAATTGAAGTTCAAGTGAGCGGTGGAACGCCGCCATATACTGTGTATTGCAAGGATAGCCTCGATGATAGCCTCGAGGTTTCTTATCCATTGGAATTGCAAGCTGATGGTAATTTTAAGAATGTCAATTTATGCCGTGGTAGTTATACAATAATTGTAAAGGATTCTCATGAGTGTACAGTTGTTCAGGATGTTATTTTAAAATCACCCGAAGAACTTAGGGTGTGGATTAAGCAATTGGCAGGTATCAATTGCTATGGCAACACCTTAGGCATACTCACAGATAGCGTTGTTGGTGGCGTGGGCGGCTATCAGTACAAATGGGTTAAAATAGCTGATAAGGACAGTAGCATTTCCCAGCCACAATACCTCGCCGCAGGCCGCTACCGAGTTGTGGTAACCGACGCGAACGGCATCACGGCCACGGCGGAACACGACCTCACGCAGCCCGACACCATCAGCATTGCGTTCCCGGTGGTTGAGCCGCCCACATGCGGCAACCAGCATCGGGGACATATTGAGGCCGCCGTGCAGGGCGGTACGCAGCCCTACAGCTACGATTGGGGCAACGGAGACAACGCCTCCTACGCCAACATTTCAAGTGGAGGTTTGCATACCCTAAATGTTATTGATGCCAACGGATGCGAAGCCGTGAACAGCATTATTGTGGAAGCTCCGGGCGAGCTGTCAGTGTCGCACAGGGCCACCGCGCCCAGCTGCCACGGCCTGAGCGATGGTCGCATTGAACTGACGGTGAGCGGTGGCATTGAGCCATACACCGTGCGCTGGGCCGACGAGCTGTGGGAAACGCCCGCCACCATCCCCGCGCTGGCGCAGCGCGGCCCCAATGCGCTGGCCGATGAGGATTCGGGAGGCCCCGATTTCGGCGGCCAGCTCACGCGCACCAATCTGCCCGCAGGTCGCTACGAGGCAGTGGTTACCGACGCTGCAGGCTGCGAGGTGGCCGTCAGCGTGGTGCTGGAGCAGCCCGAGCCCATTGCGCTGTGGCTCGGCCACGACATCACGCTGTGCAGCGGAGCGCGCACCCTGCTCAGCGCCCAGACCAACCGCCACGGCCTGCGCTACAGCTGGCGTACGCCATGGGGCTTTGCGCCCCAAGCCGAGCCCCAGCTGTGGGTGGATGCGGCTGGTAGCTATGCGGTTACGGCCACCGACAGCACTGGCTGCATGGCCACCGACACCGTGCGGGTGCTGCAGGGCGTTGAGGAGCTGCCGCTCGACATCACCGCGCCCAGCTCGGCAGCCGCACGCGCCACGGTTCATGCCGTGAACCTGAGCCCCGACGGGGTGCAGCACGTGCGCTGGATCCTGCCCGCCGAGGCCGAGGTGGTGCGCACCAACGATGCGGAGGCGGTGTTCATCATGCCCCGCAGCGGGACGTACCAGTTAGCGTTTGAGGCCCGCACCGACCGCTGCTCGGCCACCATCGGGCAGCCGCTGGAAATCCTCGACACGTTGGTGCTGCCCGGCTCCGACGACGTGCCGCTGATACAGCAGTTCCTGCTGTCGCCCAGCGGGTTGCAGCTGGCAGTGCGGGTGGAGCTGCGCGAGGCCAGCCGCATGGTGCTGAACCTGCTCACGCCCGATGGCCGGCTGATCGACCAGCACGTGCAGCCCTCGGCCAAGACGCACACCCACCGCTTCAATCTCAGCGGGCTACCCGCAGGCGAGTATCAGGTGGTGCTACAGGTGGGCGGTCAGGTGGCCACCATGCGATTCACCAAGCGGGAGTAATGAGGGGAAGTGAAGCCGCTATATTTTGACACGTTTACCCCGTTTTTTTGCATACTATTGCCACAAATTACGTAATATTGCACCATAAATCTACTCCGCTATGCGCACACTAATTCACAGCATAAAAAAGCTTATACAGATTGAAGACCAGCCCCGCCAATGGGTTGCTGGCAAGGATATGGCCTCGCTCAAATGCATCGACAACGCCTTCATCGTTTTGAACGACAGCAAAATAGAAGATTTTGGGGCTATGCCACAGATGCCCGCCCCCGAAACGCTCGGTGCCGATGCCCAAATAATCGATGCCACGGGGCGTATGGTGATGCCCGCATTCTGCGACTCGCACACCCACCTGGTTTACGCTGGTAGCCGCGAAATTGAGTACATCGACAAAATACGCGGCCTATCTTACGAAGAGATAGCCAAACGCGGCGGCGGAATCCTAAACTCGGCCAAACTGCTGGCGCAAACATCAGAGGATGAACTATATAACCAAGCCCTATCGCGAGCCTACGAGATTATGGGACGCGGCACCGGAGCGGTTGAAATCAAGAGCGGCTACGGCCTCGACCTCGAAAACGAGCTAAAGATGCTGCGCGTTATCCGCCGCCTGCAGCAAACAACGCCCCTCACCATCAAGGCCACATTCCTTCCCGCACACGCCCTGCCCGAAGAGTTCAAGGGGCGGCAAACCGACTATGTGGACCTCATAATCAACGAGATGATTCCCGTGGTGGCCGCCGAGGGACTGGCCGACTACATCGATGTGTTCTGCGATCGCGGTTTCTTCACCGTCGAAGACACCGAGCGTATGCTCATGGCGGGCATGAAATACGGCCTTAGGCCGAAAATACACGCCAACGAGCTCGACTTCTCGGGCGGCGTACAGGTGGGCGTAAAATACAACGCCCTATCGGTGGATCACCTCGAATTTATTGGCCCCGACGAAATAGCCGCCCTCAGCGGCTCCGAAACCATGCCCACCGTGCTGCCAGGCGCAGCATTCTTCTTGGGAATGCGCGAAACACCTGTGCACCAGATGATTGAGGCAGGGCTACCCATAGCCATGGCATCGGACTACAACCCCGGCTCAAGCCCCTCGGGCGACATGCGCTTTGTTGTCTCCCTGGCCTGCATCAAATATCGTATGCTTCCCGAAGAGGCCATCAACGCCACCACCATCAACTCGGCCTACGCCATGGGCGTTTCCGACACCCTCGGCAGCATCAGCAAGGGTAAAACGGCCAACATCATCATCACCAAACCCATTCCCAGCATCGAATTCATTCCATACGCCTATACCAGCAATTTTGTGGAGAGCGTGCTGCTCAACGGCAAGCTGGTGGCGGGCGAAAGGGTCATACACAACTAAATCTAACCTAAATACCCCCTATTGCTATGAAACGATTCTTATTCCCCTTGGCCATAGGCACCCTAACGCTGGCCGCCTGCGCCGAGCTCGCTCAAGTGGCACAGCAGGTTGGTGCAACGGCCGCCACCACTGCCGCCTCAACCGCTGCCAACGGCGGAAAACTCTCGGTGGCCGAAATCACCAGTGGACTAAAAGAAGCGTTGGTGATTGGCGCTACCAAATCGGCCCTACAGGCCGCAACCAAGGGCGGATACTCCGACAATAAACGCCTATTCATTCCCTTCCCCGCCGAAGCGCAGAAAGTGAAAAGCACCCTGCTACAGCTGGGCATGACCAAGCAAATCAACGACTTTGAGCAAGCCCTTAACCGTGCCGCCGAAGAGGCCGCCAAGGAGGCTAAACCCATTGTGGTTGACGCAATTAAGAGCATGACCGTGCAGGATGCCGTAGGCATATTGCAGGGCGACAGCACCGCTGCCACCGAATATCTGCGCCGCACCACCACCAAGGGCCTCACCAACGCATTCAAACCTAAGGTGCAAGCCGCCACGGCCAAGGTAAACCTCACCTCCTACTGGACCCCAATCACTACGGCCTACAACAAGGTAGCTCCGTTCGCGGGCAAGCAAAGCGTGAACACCGACCTCGATGCCTACGTTACCCAAAAGGCCATCGATGGACTGTTTGTGCTTATTGGCGACGAGGAGAAGAACATACGCAAAGACCCCAAAGCCCGCGTAACATCGCTGCTACAGCGTGTGTTTGGCAATATCTACAACGTGGCAAAATAGGCGCAAGTCCCAAAAACTGAGCATTTTTTTATAACGTATTTACATATATGTCTAGCAATAAGCAGCTTATAGAGTGCGTGCCCAATTTCTCCGAGGGAGTAGATATGGGCATCATCAAGCAGATTACCAATGAGATAGAGGCCATTGAGGGCTGCAAGCTCATCGATGTGGATCCAGGCAAAGCCACCAACCGCACCGTGGTTACCTTTGTGGGTACGCCCGACGAGGTGGTTGAGGCCGCTTTCCGCGCCGTGAAACGAGCGCAAGAACTCATCGACATGAGCAAGCACCACGGCGCACACCCCCGTTTCGGTGCAACCGACGTATGCCCGCTTGTGCCAGTGGCCAACATCACCATGGACGAGGTGGTTACCTACGCCCACAAGCTGGCCAAACGCATTGGCGACGAACTGGGCATCCCGGTATATTGCTACGAGTTTGCCGCCCGCACCCCCGAACGCCGTAACTTAGCCAACTGCCGCGCCGGCGAGTACGAGGGGCTGCCCAACAAACTGAAGGATGCCGCTTGGAAACCCGACTTTGGCCCTGCCACGTTCCTCCCCCGCACCGGCGCAATAGCCGTGGGCGCACGCAACTTCTTGGTGGCCTACAACGTGAACCTCAACACCACCTCCACCCGCCGCGCCAACGCCGTAGCCTTCGACATCCGCGAGAAAGGCCGTCCCGTGCGCGAGGGCAACCCCATCACCGGCAAAATAGCCCGCGATGCCCAGGGCAACGAGATTTGGAAGCCCGGTACGCTCAAGGCCTGCAAGGCCATCGGCTGGTTCATCCCAGAATTTGGCATCGCCCAAGTGTCCATCAACCTCACCGACATCAGCGTAACGCCGCTACACGAAGCCTTTGAGGAGGCCAGCCGCAAGGCACAGGAACGCGGACTACGCGCCACCGGCTCCGAGATTGTGGGCGTTGTGCCACTTCAGGCCATGCTCGACGCCGGTCGCTACTTCCTGCGCAAGCAGCAACGCTCCACGGGCATCCCCGACAGCGAAATCATCAAAATTGCCGTAAAATCGATGGGGCTCGACGAGCTCTACCCCTTCGACCCCGACAAGAAAATCATTGAGTACATCCTGCGCGACACGTCGAGCAAGCAGCTCATCGACATGACCGTGAAGGATTTTGCCCACGAAACAGCCTCCGAATCGCCTGCTCCGGGCGGCGGCTCCATCTCGGCAACCATGGGCGCCTACGGTGCCGCCTTGGCCACCATGGTAGCCAACCTATCAGCTCACAAGCCAGGCTGGGACGACCGCTGGGAGGAGTTCTCAAACTGGGCCGTGAAGGGCAAAAACTACGTTGAGCAGCTCCTGGCCATGGTCGATGAGGACACCAACGCCTTCAACCGAATCATGGATGCCTTTGGCCTACCCAAATCCACCGACGAGGAGAAAGCCGCCCGCTCGGCAGCCATTCAGGCCGCCACGCTCTACGCCACCGAAGTGCCCTTCCGCGTGATGCAGCTATGCTACCAGAGCATGGAGGTGATACAGGCCATGGCCGAGCACGGCAACCCCAACTCGGTTACCGATGCTGGCGTAGGCGCACTGGCCGCCCGCTCGGCGGTTTATGGTGCTTACCTCAATGTGCGCATCAACGCCGCCTCGCTCAAAGATAAAGCTAAAGCTCAGGAACTTATCGACAAAGGTGCCGAAATCCTCAACAAGGCCATGGCGCAAGAACGCGCCATACTCGACATAGTTGAGCAGAAACTGTAGGGATAGCCTACCGTCATCAAAAGAAAAGCAGAGGTACATCGCAATGTGCCTCTGCTTTTTTATGCTTATAAAAGACTGATTATAAATTATTTATCATTATAATGGGCGTAGGAAGATAACACCAACACAACAATTTCGGTGTCATGAATTTCGTATATCAAACGATGCTTTTCGGTAATACGCCGACTCCATTGCCCCGCTCTATTACCCGAAAGTTGCTTAGGTTTACCAGTACCCGAACGAGGATGTACGTGTAGCTCCGCTATCAGTTTCAGTGCTTTTTGATATGCTTTAGGCTCGTTTTTGTATAGCCTTGACAAACCCAACTCGGCCTCTGGCGCAAATATAATCTCATAGTTCATAAACTACGAATATATTGGTCCAGTTGCTCTACACTTGAAAAGCGATGGCCTTTGCCTTGTTCAATTTCTTTTTTGGCTTTATCCACACGTGCAAAAAACTCCTCTTCGGTCATTTCCGTATCGTCGGCTTCCTTTTCCGATACAAGCTTACGCAGGTATTTTGCTGCACGTTTTAGCAATGCCTCGTCCTCCGCAATAATGCTCATATTGCGCAGTATTTCTGCATTTAATTGCGTGGTTGTCATATCTTTAAGCACTTAAATCTAAAAGCAAAGATAGGTTTTATTTTCCAAAATTACAAATTTGAATAGTGATTTATCTGATTGTTTGACATTTACAACATACGCATGAATGTTTAAACACCGTTTTTGTTCCTTTGGGAGCATTTATTCGGCAAAAAAGGTTAATTTTGTTGGTTGTATCAACGTTCTATTACCTAAAACCAAACACTATGCCGCGTTGTTTGTGGTGCATCATATCCATATTGGCCTGTTGCCTGTGTTTCCATAACTTACATGCACAAAACGCTTTAGACATTGAGGTGCAAAAGGGTGTGGTTTATGGCGAGGCCATACCCTTGGGCAAGAAAAAACCCAAAACGTTGTGCTGCGACATCTATCGGCCAGCTGATGATGTTGCCCGCCCATTGCTCATAACCCTGTTTGGCGGCAGTTTTGTTGCGGGCAACCGCGACTACACCGACATCGAACTGTTCTGCAAACGCTTTGCCCAGCACGGCTATGTGGTTGCAACCATCGACTACCGCCTGATGGCCCTACATCGCCTAACGCCCGCCAACCTGCTTAGGGCTGGCTATTTGGGCGCACAGGATTTGTGTACTGCCCTACGCTTTCTGAAAGGCCACAGCACCGACTACGGCATAGACACCTCCCGCGTGTTTCTCTTAGGCAATTCGGCTGGGTCGGTGATTCTTTTGCACGCCCTGTTTCTCGACGAACACGAACGCCCAATTGAAACGCGCGAGCCAACCGACCTTGGCCCCATGCCCACCGATGTTGCGCGTGGCGTTACGGGCGCGGTGGCGCAATGGGGCTGCGTGTTTTCGCCCCAAATTATCGATAGCACCTCGCAAACGCCCATTTGCCTAATCCATGGCACTTCCGACCGCATTGTCCCCTACAATGTGGGGCACAGCCTCACCATTCGCAGCTTTCCGCGCGTTTATGGCTCAAAAGCCATCGCCGATAGGTTCAATTCCCTCCGCATGTCGAACTACGAACTACACACCTTTGTGGGCGAAAGACACTGCTTCTATTTCGATATTCTAACCATACTGCACCTGAACAAGTTGAAGTTTAACACCTGCTTCGACATTGCCCACGACTTTTTTGAACGATGCGCTTCGCTGTAGGTTAAGCGTTAATGGCTATTATTTGTTCAAACACGTAAAAAGTGCTGAATGCACAAGATTTTATTAAACCCACACGAAACATAGTGCCGCGTGAGGCCACAAATCTGCGTCCATGTTAGCACGCCGAGGGTTCGCTTCTATTCCACGTTGTAGAGTACTTTCAGCACGCATAGTCGTGGTTGTGCCTATCATCCCCACACTGCGTCTTTCAGGCTTAGTGCGGGGTTAATACGATAGCGTATCATTAGTGCGCCACACGACAAATACTAAAAACATGAAAACAAAAAAGGGCGGATAAATCCGCCCTTTTTTAGAATTACAGTGTAATGTATGCCTTACAGCTTTATCACCTTACCCACAGCATTGCCAATGCGAATAAAATACATACCCGATGGGAATGCAGTCAAATCGATAAGAATCTGACCCTGACCTTGCACACGCTGTATCATCTGTCCGTTGGCATTATACACAAGCACCTCTCCTACCCCATTTGAGGGCATATCCACATACACCGCATTTGCAGTGGGGTTAGGATAGATATTCAACGACTCGGTTATGGCATCGTTTATACCCGTCTCAGAGCTTGTACTAATGGTCAGGTGAAGCGTAACAGTGCTATCGCAGCCAGCAGCTGTAGTGTAGGTCTGCTGATAGTCGCCGCTCTCGGTATAGGTCTGTCCACTCCACTCGTAGCTATTGCTTGTGGTAATCGTGAACTCGCCGTTATACGGGGTACATGGCGTAGAGGCATCGGCCATAAACTCTGCCACCAGCGAGCGATTGCTCGCAACGGTGAATGTTAGCGTGGCCTCGGTGCTCACATCGGCACCGTCCTCAGTCCACTTCACGAAGTTGTAACCCGTGTTGGGCGTTGCTGTGAGCGTTGCAGTTGCACCCTCATTGTATGTTCCCTCGCCGCTAATGCTGCCACCCTCGGCGGGATTGGCTATAGCCGATACGGTGAAGGTGGGTATTAGGGCAAACACAGCAGTAATCTCGAGATCCTCTGTAACAGTGAACTCATAAATGCTGGTGTTGCTAACCTGCGAGCCATTAACCGTCCACTCCACGAAACGATAGCCCTCGTTGGCCGTTGCTGTGAGCGTAGCCGTAGCATTCTCGTTGTATTGCCCATCGCCGCTAATGCTACCACCTTCGGCGGGCTCCGCCGTAGCCGTAATGTTGTACACAGTGATGTTAGCGTCGTACTCGAACACAGCCACCAATTCATCATTGATATAGTCCCTACCAACGTGGTCGATGGTGTATTGCTCTGATGTGCTCACCTCGTTGCCTTCGAGAGTCCAACGAACGAATTTGTAGTGAGCTGCAGGGGTAGCAATCAGAACAGCCTCTTCGTTTTCGTAGTAAGAGCCATTGCCGCTAATCGTACCGCCCTCAACGGGATCGGCTATAGCAGTAACAGTGAAGGTGGGGATAAGTTCGAACTCGGCAGTTAGTTCGATATTTTCTGTAACAGTGAATGTATAAATGCTGGCACTGCTAACCTGCGAGCCATTAACCGTCCACTCCACGAAACGATAGCCCTCGTTGGCCGTTGCTGTGAGCGTAGCCGTGGCATTCTCATTGTATTGGCCATCGCCCACAATGACACCTCCCTCGGCAGGATTGGCCGTAGCCGTAACGGTATACACATTAGTTGCTTTGAACTGTGCAACAATGTTGCGAGGCTCTGTAACAGCGAATGTGTATGGATT
>JAFWUG010000080.1 GCA_017524185.1 Bacteroidales bacterium | reverse complement strand
TGAAACTCTTGTCGGGATTTGGCGGCTGCAACGCTGCCATGGTGGTGGAGCATACACCCATAAACACCTCAAAGCCATGCGAATAGCCTCACATTGCCGTATCACCCCACAGCACTGCCTGCTCAACGGCCGGCCATTGACTATGGAACAGAGCCAATCGGGCTTGCTCACCGACCTATATCGCTCGCTATCGATAGGCTATCCAAAATTCTACAAGATGGACAACCTGTGTAAGGCCGGATTTTTGGCCGCCGAATTGGTGGTTAGCGGTAGCGACATCGATGGACAAACGCCACGCCACGACGTGGCAGTGCTGTGCATGAACAGCTGCTCGTCGCTCGACGACGACATGCAGCACCAGCAAAATATAAGAACTGACAACTATTTTCCCAGTCCTGCCGTGTTTGTTTACACGCTGGCCAACATAGTTACAGGCGAAATAGCCATAAGACATAAACTACTGGGTGAGAGTTCGTTCTATATTGCAGAACGATTCTCGTCCGAGCAAATGGCGCAGCTAATCGAAATAGCATTTTCTGATAACGATATAAATTGCTTACTTTGCGGTTGGATTGATGTATTGGGCGAAAAATTAGACGTGCTGATGATGCGCATCGACCGAGCCGATGGGACAGCCCCCACAGCAGAAAACATCGACATAATTTACAACAACATATAGCTATGAACGAACTTATCAACCAACTGAAGGCCGAAATTATTGAGGTGCTGAACCTCGAAGACGTGAAACCCGAAGACATCGACAACAACGCCCCCCTATTCGGCGATGGTCTTGGACTCGATTCGATTGATGCTCTGGAGCTTATTGTGCTAATGGAGAAAAACTACGGCATCAAACTGAGCGACCCCAAAGAGGGACGCGAGATTTTCAAAAACATCACCACGATGGCCGAATACGTTAGCCAACACCGAACAAAATAACTCCAACTGATGGCGCATCAGCGGATCTACATCACGGGCATGGGCATTGTTTCGGCCCTGGGCGTAGGCAAAACTCCCACGCTGGAGGCTTTGCTGACCGCTCATAGCGGCATTGGCCCCATGCGAAACCTACAGGGAACAGTGCTTAACCACTACCCCGTGGGCGAAGTACCGCTGAGCGACCCCGAAATGCAGCAGGCACTGGGGCTCGACCCCAGCGAACCTTGCATCCGCACAGGACTAATGGGTATGATGGCCGCACAGGAAGCCGTGGAACAGGCGCAATTTGCGCGTCAACGCCCCGAACGCACCGCCCTGCTATCGGGCACCACGGTAGGCGGCATGGACCGCAGCGAACGCCACTACCTCGATTTCTTTGAGGGCAAGCATACCCACTACGTGGCACTGCACAACTGCGCCTCGTTCACCGACCAAGTGGCGCAACGCACTGGCCCCTACGACATTTGCTCCACGCTTTCGACAGCCTGCTCATCAGCTGCCAACGCCATAATCATGGGCGCTAACCTTATAGCCACAGGGCGAGCCGATGCCGTGGTAGCGGGCGGTTCAGAATGCCTATCGAAATTTCATCTGAACGGTTTTCACACGCTGATGATTATAGACAAACAGCCCTGCCGCCCCTTCGACCGCCAACGGGCGGGGCTGAACCTGGGCGAGGGAGCGGCGTTTGTGGTGCTTGAGTCGGAACAATCGATGCGAGCGCGAGGCGTTGAGCCCCTATGCCAACTCAGCGGCTACGCCAACACCTGCGACGCGTTCCACCAAACGGCCACATCGGCCAACGGGCAAGGCCCATACCTGGCCATGAAATCTGCGCTACAAATGGCAAACCTACAGCCATCGGACATAGACTACATCAACGCGCACGGCACGGGTACGCCAAACAACGACATCAGCGAGGGCATAGCCATTGAGCGCGTGTTTGGCCAACAGGTGCCGCACACCTCGTCGACCAAACCTTTTACGGGACACACCACCAGCGCTGCCGGCAGCGTAGAGGCCGTAATCTCCATATTGGCCCTACAACATCGCTTTGTTCCGGCCAACCTAAACCTCAAACAACCAATTGAGGAACTGCATTTTACCCCCGTATCGCAAACGCTTCGCGACATAGATTTACACCACGTGCTAAGCAACTCGTTTGGGTTTGGCGGTAACGACAGCGCATATATACTCAGCAAAGTATAAAACACTGAATATCAATATAATAAAAATGAACAAAAATATATACATACAATCGGCAGCGCAAATATCGATACAGTCGCCGCTCTGCGACGATTGGTTTGAGCAGCCAACCTGGCACACCGAACCGCAGGTGAGAGCCGTGGAACCCAATTTTCGCGACTTTCTGGAAGCGGGCGAACTACGCCGCATTGGCCGCATACAAAAACGTGCCCTAGTTACAGCACTCAAAGCCCTATCGCAAAGCGATTTATCGATGCCAGATGCTATAATAACCAGCACTGGGCTGGGCTGCGTCGAGAATACCGAAAAATTTCTATCGGCCATGGTGCGCGAGGGCGAAGAATATCTACAGCCCACACATTTCATGCAATCGACCCACAACACCATCAGTTCACAAATTGCGGTGAAATTGGGCTGCCATGGCTACAACAACACCCACGTAAACGATGGCGTAACATTTGAAAGTGCCCTGCTCGATGCCGTCATGAACTTTGAACTGGGAAGATTCAGCTCGGCACTGATTACCGCCAACGATGAACTCACCCCCGCCTACTTTGAACTACTGGGGCAAATTGGCTACTGGAAACGCGGCCCACATATGCAGCAAACACTGCTCGAAGCGCAGAGCGACGGCGCATTTGCAGGCGAAGTGTCGGCGGCATTCGTATTAGAAAATACGCCCAAACCCCATACGCTATGCGCCCTACGGGCAGTGGAAGTGCTTCACGCCCCCAAAGAACAACAGCTACAGCGCAGCATAGAACGCATATTAACCGATAACAACCTGAGGCAAAGCGACATAAGCGCAGTGATGATAGGCAAAAGCGGCGATTGCAGCAACGATGCTGTTTATAACCACCTATGCCCCAAGCTATTTGGTCAAACACCGCTGGCTTGGTACAAACACATTTTTGGCGAATCATACACCGCATCGGGCTTGGGAATGTATGCCGCAGTTGTTTGTCTGAACCGTGGATGTATTCCAGCCCATCTTAGCCTTAGCGGCAAAGCAATTGAATGGCCACAAAACATACTGATGTACAATCATTTTAAAAACCGAGAGCATTCGCTCGTATTGTTATCGCTATGCTAAAACTAATCGGTTTGATTGGCCTGCAAAGCGTGCTGCTGGTGCTGGCGCAAGCCCTGCTGAAAATATCGGTTGAAATTTTCGGAAAATTTTCGTGGACCTGGGCTTATTTCCGTACCGTATTCACCACGTGGCAATTCGCCCTATCGGGCGTATGCGCATTGGCATCAATGTTTACATGGATGTATGTTCTGAAACGCTACGAATTTAGTTTGGCATACCCCTTGTTGAGTATTAGCTATGTTATTGGCCTACTGGCGGCCTACTTCGTATTCCACGAAGCCGTACCGATGAGCCGCTGGATAGGCGTAGTTATTATAATGATTGGGGTTTATTTTGTAGCAAAATGAAACGACCGACAACCATACTGTTTGGCCTGATGCTGATGGCAACCGCGCTACTCGCACAAAACGAGACACCGCTCGACAACGCAGCCGCCACAGAATTTCTGCGCAACATGGCACAAACAGCGCTGAACACTCAGCATCTGGAATGCCAATTCGAGCAGCAACGCCATGTAAGCGTACTCACCGAACCAACACTGTCGCGGGGACGCATGAGCTACACTGCACCCGCCCAACTTAGCTGGCAATACACCTCGCCACAACCAATGAACATTAGCCTAAACGATGGCCTGTGCCGCATAAACAACGCCCAGGGCGAGGTGAACATTCCGCCAGCTGCCCAACGGCATATACGTTCGCTCACCCAACTGATTGGTTCACTGGTTGATGGCACTGCTCTAACCGATAGCAAAGCATTCAGCACCGAGCTCAACAAACTAAGCAATAATCGAGTACAGGTGCGCCTAACGCCAAAAAACTCCAAAATCCGCAAGATGTTCGAGCAAATTGACATGGAGATTGACCCACACACCATGCGCTGCCAAACAATAACGCTCCGCGAAACCAGCGGCGACCGCACAAACATTGAATTTAGCAATATAATCACCACAAGCAAATAGGCCATGCTTCAGGGCTCGTTCTATACCTATTCAACCACCAACACCGAGGGACAGTTCTGCGTAACATTCAACGCACAACACCCAATATTTAAAGCACACTTCCCGGGTAAACCCGTTGTGCCGGGCGTTTGCCTGATGCAAATCTGCAAAGAATTGGCCGAACTGCATTGCGGAAAAAAATTGAACATTAAAACAGCTCGCAACATCAAATTTTTGCAAATGCTATCGCCCAACACTCACCCCACAGTACAATTCAGCCTGAATGCTGAGCGCAGCGAAAACGACGCGCAGATAGCCATACGCGCTGTGGTTAGTTTGGGAGAACTTACATTCTCGAAACTTCAAATTACCCTTCACCCCCAGATTAAATAGCCATGTTTCAAAATCAGAACACACCACGCACATGTGTGCTGATTCCCACCTATAACCATGCCGCCTCACTCGCTCAGGTGGTATCGGCCGTGCTAAACTATTGCCCCTATGTGATTGTGGTGAACGATGGCTCTACTGACAACACCCTCAACATACTGCAACAGTTTGATAATAAGATAGATATTATAGACTATACACCTAATAAGGGGAAGGGGCACGCACTAAGGCGCGGATTTGAACATGCGCTCGAACGCGGCTTTGAACATGTTATTACCATAGATTCGGATGGCCAGCATCTGGCCTCGGACATACCTGCCCTACTGGCAACTAGCGAGCAGCACCCCCACGCGCTAATTGTTGGAAGCCGCCGCATGGACCACGAGAACATGCCACAGGGCAACCGATTTGCAAATCGATTCTCGAACTTTTGGTTCACGGTACAAACGGCTCATCGTCTGCCCGATACGCAAACGGGCTACCGCCTATACCCCCTAGAGCGTATGCATGGGCTACGCCCCACCTTCGACCGCTACGAGGCCGAACTGGAAATGCTAGTACGTGCAGCCTGGCGCGGCATAGAACTGATTCCTGTTGGCGTGAATGTAGTGTATCCGCCCAAGGGCGAACGCATATCGCACTTTAAGCCCACCGCCGATTTTGTACGCATAAGCCTTCTAAACACCGCACTATGTGTGCTTGCTGCGGTTTACGGCTATCCGCGTATGGCTCTACATCGTTTGTTTAAACGAAAATAAAAGTTAGAGGCTATCGAACCTATTGAAATACAACGACAAATAAACATAAATTTGAATTCCAATGAAACGAACAGCACTTGCAACAATCAGCCTTCTATTCATGCTTGCTTTTAGCAGCTGCAAGGAGGGAGAAATCATCAGCAAAGATTTTATTGCTGATAATAGCTACACCGGACTACTGGTGGACGGAAATTTCGATGTTAGGATTGATACGTTAGCAACCCAAATAACCGTTACATGTGGCGAAAAGGTGATGCCAAAGGTAAAAATAAAAACGGAACGCGGTACGCTAAAAATCATCCAAACGCGTAGCACTATAAGAAGACACGTAAAGGTGGTATTGCCGTACAACGTCAATCTAACAGGGCTTACACTAAAAGGCACAGCATATTTAACCAGCCAACATAGCCTAAAAGGGCAACAAGTAGATTTGATACTTGATGGCGCATCAGAATTTGTTGGCGATCTCAATGCCGACAAAATAGTAGCCACATTGAGTGGTGCTAGCAAAATAGGGGGATTGGTGGACTCCTACGACTTTACGCTGTGCATGAATGAAGCCTCAAGCGCCAAACTCGAAGGCTTTGCCGAGCAACTCTATTTAGATTTTGATGGTGCCAGCGAGTTGGTAGAATTGATTATTGGCGACCGCTATAGCCTTGAGTGCGACTACTGTGAGGCAAAATTAACAGGGGCTAGCTACGCATACATTCATTGCTACGACAGAATAAATTCAGATGCAGATCAGTCGTCTGAGTTGCACTATACGGGCTTTGCCACGGTTAGAGGAAATGCATTGCACGAAGTGCTATAGATTCAACACACAATATGAAAAAAATGGGAGCACATTGGCTCCCATTTTTGCTTTCGGCAATGTACAAACTATACAATCTCCATCTCGGAGATGAGATTCTGAGCATTGGCCAATTTGTCGATAACAAACAGCACGTAGCGGATGTCAACCGAAATTGTGCGCTGTTTGTCGGGTTCATACATAAAATCGCAGGCCATGGCCTCGGAGTTGCCATCGAATGCTATACCCACTAAATGGCCGTTGGCATTGAGCACTGGACTTCCAGAGTTTCCGCCCGTGATGTCGTTGTTGGTGAGAAAACACACGGGCATAGCTCCGTCGCGACGGGCATAGCGGCCATAGTCGCGGCCCAGCCACAGCTCGAAAAGCTTGGGCGAAATGTGAAACACCTCCTGCTGTGGGTTGGCCTTCTCCATCACACCATCGAGGGTGGTGAAGGGCTTATAGTACTGACCATCAGAAGGATGATAGCCCATCACCTGACCGTAGTTTAGGCGTAGGGTGGAGTTGGCATCGGGATAGTGCAACTTGTTAGACTGCATCTCGAGCAAGCCACGGGTATAGATCTGCGAGGCCTTTTTATAGTCGGCCTCTGCCCTATTGTACTGGGCATAAATTGAATCCCATACCACATTGTAGTTCAGGTAAAGCATGAAAAGCGGGTCGCTAAGGAGCGTGTCGCGGCATGGATTTTTAAGGAGGCGACGGAGGTTTTTCTCGGAGGTGAAGAACGACCGTTCGTAGAATCCAGCGATATAGTATGGGAAAGTGTGCTGGATATTAGGCTCGCGCCTAAGCGAACCCAGCATGGGCGCGTTGTTGCACGTCCCCATGTATTTAAGCAGTCCACCAAAACCCACCATGTAGAGATTCATGTCGACGGCGGGATGATAGTTCTTGAAAATGTCGGGCAAAACGTTCTCAATGGCCTTGGCCTGAAAGCGTATGGGATCCTGTTTCCAAAACTTTAGACGGCTCTGCGGAGCTCCATGTTCCAGTATGGAGCCAATAAGCTTGTCGCAAGCATTCAAATTCTTGTAAACATCTACAGGATAGAACGATACAAGCGACAATGCACCTTGCATTTCTTCCCAATGATATTGCCGATAGGCATCGTAGAAGCCTTTAATTACGGGCAAAGTGGTTGTATATCGAATGCGTTGCGACGGATTTTGGGCAGCCCAGGCACGAAGACTATCCTCGCGGGCAGCCAGACGCTCCACCACATTGTAGCGATACATCGAAGAAGCCTGCCAGGTATCCTTTTGATAGAAATTTACCAAGTAGTCGTGCTTGTCGGTGTAGCTCACCTTTATGTCGGGATTCACGGCTTGCGCCTGCTTCACCACATTAATCATAGCACCCCAGGCCTCCTTGCGCCAAGCAGCCAACACATCGCGATAGTGCATGGCCTCGAACGATGTGGCGTATCGATGCGTAGTTCCCGGATAGCCCAATATCATGGTAAAATCGTTCTCCTCCACACCTTTCAGGCTGATTTTGAAGTAGTTCTTGGGCTTATAGGGTACATTGTCGGTGCTATGCTTGGCGGGCTTACCATCGGGGGCTGTATAGATGCGAAACATACAGAAATCGCCCGTGTGGCGGGGCCAACGCCAGTTATCGATGTCGCCCCCAAAATTGCCCACGCTGCTGGGAGGCACACCCACCAAACGGACATCGAGATAGCGCTCATACTTCATCATATAGAACGCGTTGTAGCTGAAGAATGGACGAATAACAATGTGTAAACCAGTCTCTTCGGCCATACGCTCCTCGAGTTGCTCCATGGCCTTTCTGATGCCATCGAAATAGTCCTTATTGGGCAGCGTTGAAGGCACTGCGCTTAGTATTTTGGCCGTAACATCCTCAATGCCCACCAGAATTAGGGCAGTTTTATTAGGTATGGGCAGCTCATCGCGCTTTGATGGAGCCCAAAACCCATCGCGCAGCAGGTTGTTGGTCCCGGTGCTTTGCGATTGCACAGCATCAATGCCGCAATGATGGTTGGTGAAAAACAGCCCCTGCGCCGATACCAGTCCGCCAGTGCAACTCCCGTCGTCGAGCAAAACTACAGCATCCTTTAAACTTGCTTGGCTTGCGCTATAGATGTCGTCGGCGGATAATTTAAGCCCTTTGGCCTGCATGTCGGCCATGTTTTGGTGTATCTGGTGAATCAACCACATACCCTCGTCGGCACGCGTCAATACGCTTGCCAACAGGGCTATAACCAGGAGCGGAAATTTCTTCATGTCTATTCGCTTGAGATGAATTTAAGGGGTCAAAGTTACGAAATATACCCTAAACTCCGTAATCTTAGAACAAAATAATGCTGCGAAAAGAAAACAGAATACGCTACTTGGCAAAAAAGCGCAGACAACCAGTGTATTACACGCCACAAAAAGCGATGTCGTAAATCAAAAGTGTAGCAAATGGAATATGTGGAAAATAAGTACTATCTTTGCACCGGCATACAGTACGCGCAACACCCCATGTTTAGTAAATAACTTTGAGATGAGGAAGGCTTTTTCTGTCTATATCGTATCATATCTTGCATTGCTGGCACTAATGCTAATGCTACTGGCGATTTATCCAAAACCAGAACTGCATTTAACACTAAATGCATATCATACAGATATTTGCGATACGTTTTTTTTACTATACTCAAAATTAGCCGAATGGCCATTGTATGTTTTAGGGCTTATTCCCATATTTTTCAAAAAATATAGGCTAACGCTTTTCTACGCCATTTGCGAGGTGTCGGGCGGGCTTGTTGTTTGGATTTTGAAAAGGCTATTCAGCGCACCACGCCCCATTAGCGTGTTTGCAGAACTACCGGACCTAACATTGCCCTTGGTTGAAGGCGTTAAAATGCACCATAGCAATTCGTTCCCATCTGGACATACATTTACATTTTTTACTTTCTTTACATGCTGCACACTGCTACTGGCCTACCGATTAGGACAACGCAACCAAATAAAATGGTCGCTTCGGTATCTATGGCTATTGCTGCCGCTACTATTCGCTATTCTGGGGGGCTATTCACGCATATATCTTTCGCAACATTTTCTATCGGATGTTTGCGCTGGAAGCGTTATTGGCGTTATTATACCGTGCCTAATGTACAGGTTTATAGGCAATAAATTTTTTTTAAACAAAAACATCAGATAAATGAACAAATTACTTTGCAAATTGTCATGCATAAAAAATAAAATTGTGCGCCCTATTTCGCTCTTCGCATTTTCGTGCATTGTGAGCATAGGAACGCTACTACTATTCAACATACCGTTTTTTAATTATGTAGCCCATAATACAAATGCAGATTCAGGCGGAAAAATATTTTTGATAGTATCGCTGGTGGTTATCATGTTGGTTTTCAATTTTATGATGACCTATTTGGCTATGTTTCTGATGAGAATTGCAGGTCGTATTCTACTTGCAATCCTCTCATTCATCAACGCTACGGCTGTCTATTTTATAACAACCTACAACGTAATTATTGACGAAACGACCGTAGGCAATGTGTTCAACACCAGATATTCTGAAGCGTCAGGATTCTTTAGCTGGGGATTGTGGCTTTTCATTTTTGCTTTTGGCATTCTGCCTGGCTTGTGGTGCTTGCTACAACCTATAGTTTGGGACAAAGCAAAAAAAATGGGAGTTTATTGCGGATGCTCGTTTGCAATAGCTCTTATATTGGCTCTTGCAAATATCAATCAAACACTGTGGATTGGTCAGCACGACACCGAATTAGGTGGACTACTGCAGCCATGGTCGTATGTGGTTAATAGCCTTCGCTTAGCAAGCTTTAAACATTCTAAACAGGCCGAAGAAATAAAACTACCCGACGGTTCTTTTACCGATAATAAAAAAACGGCTGTAGTACTAATTATAGGCGAATCGGCCCGAAAAGCAAATTTCCAACTCTATGGCTATAGCCGCGAAAACAACCCGCTACTATCGAAACAAAAGGGACTGAAAGCTTTTCTGGCCACATCGTGCGCAACCTACACCACGGCTGGGGTTAAAGCTATATTGGAGCCTGTGAACAGCTCCGACCTCTACGAGTTGCTGCCCAACTACGCCTTCCGAACTGGTGTTGATGTGGTGTGGCGCACCACCAACTGGGGCGAGCCACCGATTCATATCGAAGAGTATCACACCGACAACGACCTTAGCAAATTATATCCAGATGCGGACAGAGCATACGATGGACTGCTCTTGGCCGGACTACGTGAACGCATAACATCGAGCACAAAAGATAAAGTGCTGATTGTGCTACACTCCAGCACTAGCCATGGTCCAAAATATGCCGATAAATATCCCAAGGAGTTTGAAAAATATAAACCTGTGGCAAAAAACGTTGAGGAGGGCGAGAAAAACCTCGACATGCTAGTAAATGCCTACGACAATACGATTTTATACACCGATTATCTTCTGGACAGCATAATTAACACACTACGGTCGCTAACGGACTGGAATTGTGCCATGCTCTATGTTTCCGACCACGGCGAATCGCTGGGCGAGAACAAGATGTTTATGCACGGTGTCCCCATGAAACTGGCTCCAAAGGTACAATATGAAATACCTTTTATTGTGTGGACAACGACTAATTTCAGAAACTACAAGCCCATATCGAGCCAACAAGATGCACCAGCGGGCGAACTACCAGCCGTAATAGAACAGCACTACGTTTTCCACTCGGTGCTGAACCTACTATCGATAGATTCGCCCGCCTACAACGCCGCTTATGATATTTTTGAAAAAAAGCAACAGTCGGTTTCGCAATGATAATCCCTCGCCTATTGTTGTTGGTTTGTTCAGTGGATTTGATTAAGATAGACCACATCGGCAATAACAGAGCAACCGCATCAAATTTTGGGTTTTTTAAGGAGTTGCAGCAGGTAGTCCGATGAGAGAGCGGCATGGAATAGCCGTTTTAATGCTACACTTGTCCTGCTGATCCTTAACGCACTGCGACGCCATCTTGCGCTGCAGCGATAGATTCTGGGGCGCAAAGCCCTTGCGGGCACGACAAGCATCCTCGTAGAAAACCATGTCGATCAGCCTGTGCAGCTGATTCTCAATGCCCCAGAGCCCGCGCCAGCATATTGTAGTAGCCCATCCGGGGGAAGCTCTCGTCGCTGATATAGTAGCGCATGGAGGCCTTATTCTCCTCGGCTCTATTGTTATAAACCTTTGATTCTATGCGTAGTATGGCGATTAAGTTGCTCCAGTGCTGACGGATTCCGATGTCCGCCAGACGGCTGGCGGGCAGGATGGCGC
>JAFWUG010000079.1 GCA_017524185.1 Bacteroidales bacterium | reverse complement strand
TGTCGTATTCAGTTGATAACCACTGCTTTGCGCGTTCTAAAATATCGGGAGCAATCATGTTAGTTTGTGGTGTAAGTATAAATAACTAAAAATTAGCCTTTTAACCTATTTAGGCAATGCTCAAGGCTGGTGGTCCAGTGGGGAATGTCTACCCCAAAATCCGACTGTATTTTGCTCTTGCTCAGTACGCTATAGCACGGGCGGATGGCAGGTGTGGGGTATTGCTCGGTGGCTATCGGCTCAATGCGGCATGGGCTTCCTGTTAGGCGCATAATTTCGTGGGCAAAGTCGTACCACGAGCAAACGCCCGCGTTGGTGTAGTGATAGATGCCCGCCGACAGCTTGCCCGAGGCCATCATCTGGCCTATGGCTATGGCCAGATCGTGGGCGTAGGTGGGGCTGCCCACTTGGTCGGCAACCACCGATATTGAAGGGCGTTGGCCAGCAAGGCGTAGCATGGTCTTCACAAAGTTGTTGCCGAATGGCGAGTAGAGCCAAGCGGTGCGTACCACCGAGCCAATGCCCGACTGCATTACGGCCTGCTCGCCCGCCAATTTTGTGCGTCCGTAGGCCGACAGGGGAGCGGTGGGGGCGTCCTCGGTGTAGGGGCGGTGGCCACGGCCATCGAACACATAGTCGGTTGACACGTGGATTAGCCGCGCCTGGTGCTTCTGGCACGCCTGAGCCAGCAGGGCAGGGGCGTGGCCGTTGAGCGCAAGGGCGCGTGGCTCATCGTTCTCGGCGGCATCCACGGCGGTGTAGGCGGCGCAGTTCACCACGTAGCGAGGTTTTAGGTTGGCCATGCAGCAGTCTATGGCCTCAGCGTTGGTGATGTCGAGTTCGGGCAGGTCGGTGGCCACAAAGCGCAGCGGAGCAAAATGTTCGGCCACTAGCGACAGCTCGCGCCCCAGCTGGCCGTTGCCGCCCGTTATGAGTACGGTGTTAGAGTCCATAGGTAAAGTTGCTTTCGGCCTTGTCCCACGTGGGGAACACGAGGTCCTTGTCCGACACAATGGCTTGCTTCACCCCCCAGTTGATACCCAGCGTGGGGTCGTTGTAGGCTATGCCGCGCTCGGCGCTGCGATTGTATGGCGCATCGCACTTGTAGGCCAGTATGGCGCGTTCCGATAGCACCGAGAAACCGTGGGCAAAGCCCTTTGGGATGAGCAGCTGGCGCTTATTTTCGTCCGACAGCTCTATGCGGAAGTGCTTGCCATAGGTGGGCGAGCCACGGCGCAGATCTACGGCCACATCGTAGATGCGCCCGAGCACCGCACGCACCAGCTTGGTTTGGGCGTAGGGGGCAAGTTGGTAGTGTAGGCCACGAACCACGCCCAGCGACGAGCTCGATTCGTTGTCCTGCACAAAGGTTAGGTTGATTCCCGCCTGCTCGAGCTTGGCCTGATTGTGGCTCTCGAAAAAATAGCCGCGATTGTCGTTAAACACCTGAGGCTCAACAATTAGTAGCCCTTCTATGTCTGTTTTTATAATATTCATAGCAGTTGCTTAAAATAGTCGATTGTGGTGCGCAGACCGTCTTCGAGGCTAACCTGCGGTGTCCAGCCGTTTAGCATTTTTTGGGCCAACGCAATGTGAGGCTTGCGCTGGGCGGGGTCGTCGTTTGGAAGTGGCTTGAAGGCAATGCGCGACTTGCTTCCCGTGAGTTTGATAATTAGCTCGGCCAACTCAATCATGCTGTGTTCTACGGGTGTTCCAAGGTTCACAGGCCCCATAAAACTATCGGGGGTGGCCATAAGGCGTACCAACGCCTCAATTAGGTCGCTGTAGTACATAAAGCTACGCGTTTGCGAGCCATCGCCAAACACGGTGATTGGCTCGTTGCGCAGGGCTTGCATAATAAAGTTCGACACCACGCGCCCATCGTTTGCGCTCATGTTGGGGCCGTAGGTGTTGAATATGCGGGCAATTTTCACTCTTACACCATTCTGCGAGAAATAGTTAGAGCAAATGGTTTCGGCGCAGCGTTTGCCCTCGTCGTAGCAGGCGCGAGGGCCAATGGGGTTCACGTTTCCCCAGTATGATTCGGGTTGCGGATGTAGGCTCGGATCGCCATAAATCTCGCTGGTTGATGCCTGCAATAGTTTGGCTTTTAGGCGTTTGGCTAAACCGAGCATGTTTATAGTCCCCATCACCGAGGTTTTTACTGTCTTTATGGCGTTATACTGATAATGTATGGGCGAGGCGGGACAGGCCAGGTTGTAAATCTCGTCCACCTCAGCATAGAACGGCATGGTTATGTCGTGCCTAACAAACTCAAAATTAGTGTTTTTAAGTAGATTGGCCACGTTGCTTTTCGAACCCGTGAAAAGATTATCGAGGCAAAGCACTTCGTGTCCATCGGCCAAAAGCCGCTCGCACAGGTGCGACCCCAAAAAACCAGCTCCGCCTGTAACCAATATCCTGCTCATTTTCAGTTATATATTAATTATACCATAAATAGATAATCGGTTTGCAAGATACTTAAATTAAATAGTATGTGCTGCAATGTGTGTAAAAAATAGTCGTGTAGCATGTAAACTCAAAAAAATGTGTAACTTTGCAACTCGAACTATTCTTTATAAATAAAGTCTAACCAATTAATTTTCAGAATTTTAAATGACAGAACAACTGAATTCGAATGCCAAAACTGGCATCGAAAACTTTGACTGGGATGCATACGCTGAGAACAGTTTGTATTCCGATCAGGAGCGTAAATCGCTTGAGAATGAGTACGATGAAACTCTTTCGTCAATCGTACAGAACGAAGTAGTTGAGGGAACAGTGAGTGGCCTAACCAAGCGCGAGGTGCTCATCAACATCGGCTACAAATCAGAGGGCGTGGTGAGCATGAACGAGTTCCGCTACAATCCCGACCTCAAAGTGGGCGACAAAGTGGAGGTGTATGTGGAGAGCACCGAGGACAAGAAAGGCCAGCTCTGCCTCTCGCACAAGAAAGCTCGCGCCCTGCGCTCGTGGGATCGTATCAACACCGCCCTAGAGAGCGACGAAATCATCACTGGCTACATCAAGTGCCGCACCAAGGGCGGCATGATTGTCGATGTGTTCGGCATTGAGGCATTCCTGCCTGGCTCGCAAATCGACGTTAAACCTATCCGCGACTACGACATCTTCGTGGGCAAAACCATGGAGTTCAAGGTTGTGAAAATCAACCAGGAATACAAGAATGTGGTTGTTTCGCACAAAGCCCTCATTGAGGCCGAACTCGAGCAGCAGAAACGCGATATTATCGCTAAACTCGAGAAGGGTCAGGTGCTTGAGGGTACTGTTAAGAACATCACCAGCTACGGCGTGTTCATCGACCTGGGCGGTGTTGACGGCCTAATCCACATCACCGACCTATCGTGGGGCCGCGTTAACCACCCCGAGGAGGTTGTACAGCTCGATCAGAAACTCAACGTTGTTATCCTTGATTTTGACGATGCTAAGAAGCGTATCGCTTTGGGCCTAAAGCAGTTAACCCCTCATCCTTGGGATTCGCTCGATCCAAACCTCAAGGTTGGCGACGTAATCAAGGGCAAGGTGGTTGTTATAGCCGACTACGGCGCATTTGTGGAGATTGCCCCCGGAGCCGAGGGTCTCATCCATGTGTCGGAGATGAGCTGGAGTCAGCACCTGCGCAGCGCTCAGGAGTTCCTGAAAGTTGGCGACATGGTGGACGCTCAGATCCTCACCATCGACCGCGAGGAGCGCAAAATGTCGCTCGGTCTCAAGCAACTCAAAGAGGATCCCTGGGCCAAAATCGAGGATCGCTATCCTGTTGGTTCGCGCCACAAAGCTCGCGTCCGCAACTTCACCACTTTCGGCGTGTTCGTTGAGATTGAGGAGGGCGTAGATGGCCTAATCCATATCTCCGACCTGAGCTGGACCAAGAAAATTAAGCATCCCGCCGAGTTTACCTCTGTTGGATCTGAGATTGAGGTTATTGTGCTCGACATCGACAAGGAGAACCGTCGTTTGAGCCTTGGCCACAAGCAGTTAGAGGAGAACCCCTGGGATGTATTCGAGACCCTATTCACCATCGACTCCGTACACGAGGGTACTATTGTTGATATGTTCGACAAGGGCGCAACCATTGCTCTGCCCTACGGCGTTGAGGGTTACACCATACCCAAGCACCTTGTTAAGGCCGATGGCACGCAGGCCAAGGTTGACGAGAAATTGGCTTTCAAGGTGATTGAGTTCAACAAGGGTTCAAAACGCATCTTTGTGTCGCACACCCGCACCTTTGAGGACGACAAGCGCGATGCCGAGCAGGCCGAGAAAAAGGCTAACCAGAAGGCCGTGAAGAAGCTCAAAACCTCGCTGGAGAAAACCACTCTGGGCGATGTAGCTGATTTGTCGGCTCTGAAATCGGCTCTCGAGGAGCAAGAGGGTGCATCAAAGGAATAAACCAAATTGAGCGTAAAACCATAAAGTCCTGATTAGCAATGGAGTTGAAGATACAGAAACTCGATAACCACACCCTGATTGAGGTGTTAGACGAAAAGCTCGACACGAATATCGCGCCCAGCTTAAAATCGGAACTGGTATTAATATCGGGCAATGGCGAGAAGAACATTGTTCTCGATCTTAGCAGTTGCCGCTATTGCGACTCGTCAGGATTGAGTGCCATCCTTGTCGCCAATAGGCTATGCAAAAATGCTGGTGGAACATTTGTGCTCACCGGCCTGAGCGATGCTGTGGAGCGCCTTATCACCATATCGCAGCTCGACACCGTGCTAAAAATAGCCTATTCAAAGGAGGAGGCCGTGCTTATAATCGCTAAGAACAGCAAGTAGGCATTGGTAGAATAAAGCTTATATTCAACTGAAAGAAGACGCCCGTAACATTGTGTTGCGGGCGTCTTTTTGTTTGCGGCAGGTGTTTTTTGCACTCCGTAAGAGGTTAGGCAAAATAGATGGGCTAAGGGATGCGTAGCGTGTCGGCGGTGCACATGGGCAGATTCGACACCGAAAACGATTCGGGTGCAATGTGTTTGCCCCGTAGGCCGATATGCGGAAGCGCAGTGTTTTGCCCAGCCTCCACATTGACGCTGCATATGGTGTTGTTATCGGTGTAGAAAAGCACAAATTGCTTGTGGGGCGAATAGTAGAACACATCGGCGCGGGCAGTGGAGTCGGAGTTGTGGGTGATGGTTAGAAGCACCTCGCCCAATCGATTGGTTTGGCTCAAAAACCAGTGATACACAGGCGCATTGGGGTGTTGGGCTTGTAGGTCGCGCAACTGTTCCGGGCTTTTGGCTATATGGCGGAAGTTGTGCCCAATGCGAAGCTCTATGTAGTTTTCGAAGCTGTTGTTTCGGTTGAAAATGGTGTTGTTGTGCAGCGACTCGGTGTAGTGTATGGCGTTGTCGGGCATTTGCTCGAATGCGCTGTTGTTAGCCAAATGGTCGATGGCCTCGAATTGGCGCTGATAGTGCGACCAGATTCGTGCCATGTTTTCGTTGTGATAGTTTGATACCGTGCTAATTATAAGTGTTGCGGCGCATAATAGAACTCTAATTGCCAGTTGGATTTTGGGTTTATTTTGGCTGTATTTCAGCGCGGCTGTAATGGCTATGGCAATTAGCGCAGCGATGCAGAAATAGCTGTAGAACGACGTAACGTAGCCTGTCATCCAAAAGTAGTCTTGGTTGTATTTTTTTGATATGCCAATTAGGCTGTGCGCCATGAACATAGCAATGGTGGTAAATATTGCGCCTGTGATTAGGCGTTTGCCCGTCAATTGTTGCCAGTAGTTTTTGCGAGTAAGCCACCAAAGTAGGATTGATTGAACAATGGCGTTTAGATAAACACCTGTTGATGAACTTATTAGTGGATATAGCATTCCACGCGGTTGGCCAGCAAATTGAAGTGAGTGTTCGGCAAGTGTTCGGCTGTGATAAATTCCTGGAACAGCGAGATTTGTACAGTTTTTTAGTATGTTGAAGAAGTTTTTTAGGCTAAAACTATCGGAGAACGATGCCCCGTCGTACCAGATTATGTCGGGGTGCAGCGACAAAACATGCTGTCGGTAGCCAAAGTAGCAGGCCACATAGGCTATTGCGCCAATGGTGTAGGGTGTTAGATTGAGGTAGAGCTTACCATTGCGCAGCGTGTTTTTGAGGCCATCGCGCTGCCAATGAGTTACTATTATGGCCGCACAGAATATGATCGCGAACACCAAATAGTTTTCGTAGAATAGGTAGGTGAAAAAGAATAGCGCAGCCGATGCTAATATTCGCCAATATTTGCCGCGTTCGGTGTAGTTGATGTACAACAGAATGCCGCTTAGGAATATGGCGAGGCTCAGCGTAAAGTAGAACGGATAGGCGTATGTGGGAACGTGGTTGTTGGGGTGTAGGTGCGTGTTGGCAATGAGCACCAGAAGCACGATGAGGCTTAGGCTTTGCGACTTGAACAGTCGCCACACAATGTAGGCGGCATATACATAGCAGGCCAGCAGCGAACCGTATTGTATGGTTTTGGTTACGGCAAAATTGTCGGCTAAATACGGAATGTAGTAGAAGTACTTGGTGATCAGAAAGTAGAAGCGGCCAGCGTTTTGGGCGTATATGGTGGCATCGCTGAGCCAGCCGCGAAGCGATTGATGCGAAGTGATGAAATATTCGAGGTCGTCGCCGTTGGTGAAACCAACTTTAAAGAACGGAATTAGCGTTAGCAAAGCTATGCCCGCTATAGCGAGTAAGCATAGCAGTTTTTCGCGTTTTGTCATTGTTTTGATGGTGATTGTTTGATGCGGTCAATCAGGTAGATAGGGCGTTGTTTCACTTCGTCGAAAATGAAGCCGATGTAATAGCCTATCAGGCCGAGTATTACGAAGAGTGCGGTTGCAAAGGTCGAAAGGAATATGATTAGCGTGGTGTAGCCCGCCACGGGGCGTTCTATAATCCACATGGTGAGCGAATAGGCTATCAGCACTATGCTTAGCAGGCCAAAGCCAAGCCCTATATAGATGCCAATTTTTAGGGGTGCTTTTGAGAATGAGCAGATGGCCGTTAGCGAATGCTCTATCAGTTTGAAAGGTGTGTATTTGCTGTGTCCTGCGCTACGAGCTGGGGCTTCGTAGGGGAGCGAAATGGTGTTGAACCCAATATTTTGTATTAATCCGCGCAGAAAGCGAGTGCGTTCGCGTAGGTCGTTTTGGATTATATGGGCAACGCGTTTTGAGATTAGGAAAAAATCGCTTACATTCGGTTGTAAATTGCTGTTAGATAGTTTGTTGATTGTTTTGTAGAATAAATTCGAAGAGAGCCGTTTGAATAGTCCGCCGTCGGCGCGCGATGTGCGTTGTGTGGTAACAATGTCGTTGCCCTGCTCAAAGGCGGCGAGCATGTTGGCAATGAGTGCTGGCGGGTGCTGTAGGTCGCTGTCCATGCATATAACTGCATCGCAGTGGCTGTGATCAATGCCCGCTAACATTGCTGCCTCGTGACCAAAGTTGCGCGAAAGGTGTATGCCCGTAATACGGCCATCGGTTTGGGCTAGTTGGTCGATGAGCGTTGCGCTAGCATCGGTGCTTCCGTCGTTAACGAATATAAATTCAAACGTTGCCGCTATCTTAGCAGTTTGCTCGGATAGGATGGAGTGGAAATGTTCTATTACTGCCTCTTCGTTGTAAACCGAAACTACTATGCTGACGGTCATACGCTATTAGCCTTGGTGCTTTTTTATCTTAAATCTACAATTTCAATCCCTTTGTGCAGCGTGGGGTTGAAGGTGAATTGGTCGTCGGCGATGGTTTGGTTGAGTTTGAACTGCTCGATGCCGATGATGTAGTTGATGCCATCTTTGCCGTGATATTTGAGCATCACGGGGATGAGCGTTTCTTTGTCGACGTGGAGCGTGATGGCCGAGTAGGGCAGGTTTAGGTTGCGGGGGAAAAACGCTAGGTCGTAAACGGTGCGGTTTTTTATCTTGAGCTCGCCCCGTAGTTTCGATTTGAAATCTTTGCTGTAGCTGGTGAATGCGGCTGTGGGGTTCTCCCAGAACTCGCCGCTGGTGTTGGTGTCGGGCGTGGAGATGGTAACCTCGTTGGCTTCGGCAATGTATTGCCATTTGGTATGGCCGTCGAATCGGGTTTCCATGCCCATCAGGTTCAGCATGTAGCGGTTGCCCTTGAATAGGAGTTCGCCGCGATGGGTTGATGTTTTTGAGTCGTTGATGTTCTCGAGGGTGAACGTAAATGTGGTGCTCACGCCCTTGGCGGCCTGTATTTTTTTGCTCAGCTGTTGGGCTATTTTTACGCTCTCGTCGGTGGGAGCGGTGTTTTGCGCCTTGGTGCAGGGAGCCAGTAGCAGGGCTACAGCCAGGTATAGCATTGCGGTCTTTTTCATTGCTGCGATGTTTGTGGTTTATCTGTTTGCAAGGTCGTTCAAAAGTTGTTCCAAACTCATTTCGTCAACAATTAAAACCTGTCGTGCCTTGCTTCCCTCGAACGGACCAACAATACCAGCGGCTTCTAATTGGTCCATGATACGGCCTGCGCGGTTGTATCCAATGGAGAATTTGCGCTGTATTTGCGATGTGGAGCCCATTTGGGTTTGTACCACCATGCGGGCGGCATCATCGAACAGGTCGTCGCGGCGGCGCAAATCCACATCGGCAGGGCCATCGCCGCTGCCCTCGGGAACGTATTCGGGCAGTTCGAATGCGCCGCTGTAGCCTTGCTGATTGCCAATAAAATCGGTGATTCGTTCAATTTCGGGGGTGTCGATAAAGGCGCATTGTACGCGCACCATGTCGCTGCCCGCTGACACTAGCATGTCGCCACGGCCTATGAGGTTGTTGGCCCCAGTGTGGTCCAGTATGGTGCGCGAGTCGATGGAACTCGACACGCGGAAGGCTATTCGGGCGGGGAAGTTGGCCTTTATGATGCCTGTGATGATGTTGGCCGATGGACGCTGTGTGGCTATAATAAGGTGTATGCCTATGGCTCGTGCCAGTTGGGCTAAGCGGGCTATGGGTGTTTCCACCTCGCGGCCAGCAGTCATGATTAGGTCGGCGAACTCGTCTATAATTACCACAATATAAGGCAGATACCGGTGCCCTTTGAGCGGGTTTAGGCGGCGATTGATGAATTTGTCGTTGTACTCCTTGATGCTCTTGGCTCCAGCCTGCTTCAGAAGGTCGTAGCGCTGATCCATCTCGATGCAGAGCGAATTGAGGGTGTTCACCACCTTTTGGGTGTCGGTGATTATGGCGTCGTCGGAGTCGGGTAGTTTGGCCAGGAAATGCCGCTCCAACTTGCTGTAGAGCGACAGTTCCACCTTTTTGGGATCCACCAGCACGAATTTGAGCTCGGCGGGGTGTTTTTTGTAGAGCAGCGAAGCTATTATAGCATTGAGCCCCACCGATTTACCTTGTCCCGTTGCACCGGCCACCAGCAGGTGGGGCAGTTTGGCCAGGTCGAGTACGTAGATTTCGTTCGAAATGGTTTTGCCCAGCGCTATGGCTAGGCTGTGGCTGCTCTCTTGGAATTTCTGTGAACGGATAATTGAATGCATCGACACCACCTCGGGATGCTCGTTGGGCACTTCGATGCCGATTGTACCTTTGCCCGGAATGGGCGCAATGATGCGTATGCCAAGTGCAGCAAGGCTCAGAGCAATGTCGTCTTCGAGGTTTTTGATTTTGCTTATGCGTATGCCAGGGGCGGGTACAATTTCGTAGAGCGTAACGGTGGGGCCTATGGTGGCCTTTATGCGGTCGATTTGGATTTTGTAGTTCTGTAGCGTTTCGATAATCCGGTTTTTGTTTTGGATTAGTATGTCTTCGGTTACCGATTGGCTAGTGTTTTGGTAGTCTTCGAGCAGTTCGAGGGGCGGCAACTGATAGCGCGATAGCTCTAGGGTTGGGTCGTAGAGCTCCACCTGCTCGATGTCGGCCTGCTCGCCACCTTCGGTAACGGTTTGTTCCACAGTGAATTGTACTTCGTCGTCGTCTTCCTCTTCTGGTGTGATTTCGGGTTGAGGTGGGGGAACGGTTTGCGTAGCTGCAGACGTAGGTGTGGTGGGTGCTGTGCGTGTTGTTTCGTTTTGCGCTATGTGAGTAGGAGTAGGAGTAGGGGTAGGAGTAGGAACTATAGGGGCGGGTTCGGCTTCAGGTGCAGGTTGTATGGTGAACGCGGGGAGCGTCGGTGTGATGGGGGCTAAAGCGGTGGGAGAGGCAGGTGTAATCTCAAAACCGATGTCCTTGTTGCGGTGGTTTGATGTAGGTTTGGGTAAAACTTCATCCTTTTCTTGTGGTTCGGTAGTAGGGGAATCTGTGCTGATGCTTATAGGCTCATTGTCAGATGTTTGTGTGGTGTGTTGGGGCTGATTTTCTGTGTTTGTTTTTGCAGTTTGTGCTCGTTGTGTGGCTTGCAGTTGTTCCTTCTCGGCGCGTAGTTGTTGGCATTTTTCGGCGCGTAGGGCGCGGCGTTCGCGGATGCGATGTCCTAGGTTTTGTAGCCGTTGCATGCTGTTGGGCACAATATATAGCATGTAGGCCATGCATAGCAGCAGCACCAACAATGCTGTCCCCACCAGTCCGATGCCCATTTGCAGGAAGTTCGACATGAAAAGGCCGTGGGCCCCGCCAATGCCGCTTCCCAGAAATCCGCCCGTTGGTCCAAATATGAATCCAGTGGCAAGCGAGAAAAGCAGTACGCCTGCTATAATCTTGAAAGTGAGCCTGATGATGCTGGGTTTGGCAAGTTTTAGCATCTTTATGCCGCTCATGAATATGATAAGGGGTAGAGCGATGGAGGCCAGGCCGAACCAGTTGTTCATGAACTGCGCGGCCAGTATGGCGCCCAGCTTGCCCGTCCAGTTCTCCACCCTGATTCCAGAACCGGGTAGCAGGTTGGCCCAAATCAGGCTTTGGTCGGCGTGCCAGGTGAATATGTAGGAAACGAAGGCTATGAATATGTATATGCTCAGAAAAACGGTGAACAGTCCGATGGTGAACTGCACCCGTTCGTCGTTGAAGAAGTGCTTTTTGGGCGCGTTGGCCTGCTGCTGTGTGTCTTTGCCTTTACCCATGTATGGTCTATTTCATAATGGTTTGAAGCAAGTCGGTGATGGTTTTAGCATCCACCTCGTTGAAGTTCTTGGGCGACTCAAAAATGTCGTTGGCTACGCGCTCGCTGCGCACATCGATGGCCTTTATGTGCATCATAAAAGGAGGAATATAGAGCGAGAATGCGAGCAGTACGCCGTCGATTTCGGCGAAAGGTGTATTGGAGTTGGGCTGTACGATGCTGATGTCGTTGGTGTAGATTATCTCAAACGGGCGGAATGCGGCTGAGCGGTATAGCCCTGTGGTGCGCTTGCAGTTGAGGCCAAACATTTGGCAATCAGTAGTTTGTTCCGATATGGTAACTTCGGGTACGGCGGCGTAGAAGGCCGGTGTGGCATCGGTTATTGGTTCGGTGAATTTAAGCCGTGTGCCTGTGAACTTGATGTTCACCATGTTGGTGTATTGCTGCTCGGAGTAGTTGCGGATGAGTCCCATGGCAAGCATTCCCCCAATCTGCGTGTTGGTGTTGTTGTCTTTGAATCGCACGGTGAGGTTTGATGGCAGCAAGTGCTGGGGAATGGAGGTGCGGGTTAGGCTGTCGTAGGTGATGCGGTAGGATATACGCCCTTCGGTGAAATTGCCGCTGGGCGGTGGGGTGCAGCCCACAAAGAGCGTTGCAAGCAGAATCATCAGTGCTACGGAGGCCACTATGTACGGGCTTTTTCTCATGCTGGCATGTGATAGAAACGAACTGCGAAAATACGGAAAACTATCCGTTTGTGCAATTCCCATCCCCAGGTTGATGTGGCTGGAGCATAAAAATATGCATGAGTTGTAATTTTATTTTTCTGATTTACAATGATATACATAAATAACTATAGGAATGCGAATAAAAATCAGCAAAAATCAGATTCTATGTGGCGAGCAGTTTATAACTTTGCAACTCAGTTTTTTTTAATAAAACCGCTGAATATGAGCAAATTAGCAGTTGTAGCATTGGGTGGCAATGCTTTACTACGTGGAAATCAGGTAGGTACGATTGAGGAGCAGACGCAGAACACCGCCGATACCCTCGAAAACCTAATTTACCTTATCAAGGAGGGGTATAACCTCGTCATTAGCCACGGCAACGGACCGCAGGTGGGCAACATCCTGATGCGTAACGATGCAGGCGAGCAGATGTACAGCATCCCTCAGATGCCCCTCGATGTGTGTGTGGCCGATTCGCAGGGCGGTATAGGCTACATGATTGAGCGCCAGCTCCGCAATGCGCTGCGTAGGCATGGCATCGACCGTGAGGTGTGCTGCTTGGTTACCCCCGTGGTGGTCGATAAGAACGACCCCGCGTTCAAGAATCCTACCAAGCGTGTGGGACGTATCTACACCAAAGAACAGGCCGATGAACTGGCCGCCCAGAAAGGCTGGCAGTTCAAGGAGGAGGTTAAGGACACGGGCAGCGGCTGGCGTCGCGTGGTTCCATCGCCAAAGCCCATGGACATCCTTAACATCAAGGTTATTGAGCAGCTAACCAAGCAGGGTATCATCGTAATCGCCTCGGGCGGTGGTGGTGTCCCCGTTTACATCGACAATCAGGGTGCTGTATGTGCTGCCGAGGCCGTTATCGACAAGGATTTGGCTTCGTCGCTCATGGGTGCAAAAATCGGTGCCGACGAGTTCTACATTCTCACCGATGTGCCCTATGTTTACATCAACTACAAAAAGCCCAACGAGCAGAAGTTGGAGCATCTGAATCACGCCGACACCACTAAATACCTGAAAGAGGGAATGTTCGGCGAGGGCAACATGGCTCCCAAAATTGGAGCCTGCCTAAATTTCATCGAGAAGGGCGGCAAGAAAAGCGTAATTACCGAGGCCACCAAACTCGAAGATCGCTCCTATGGTACAAAAATCACCATGGAGTACTAAACCGACGCAGAACAACTAAACAATTAACGTTTTAAATTCATTGTAATCATGGCTTTCAACTTGAAAAACCGCCACTTTCTGAAGCTTCTGGACTTCAGCCCAAAAGAAATCAAATTCTTGCTCGACTTAGCCGCTGAGCTCAAGGCCGCCAAATATGCTGGCACCGAGCAGCCCCGTCTAACGGGTAAGAACATCGCTCTTATCTTCGAGAAAACCTCAACCCGCACCCGCTGCGCTTTCGAGGTTGCAGCTAAGGATCAGGGTGCTCACGTTACCTATCTCGGCCCTTCGGGCTCGCAGATTGGCGTTAAGGAGTCGATGAAAGACACCGCTCGCGTGCTTGGTCGCATGTACGATGGCATCGAGTATCGTGGCTTTGCCCAGGACATCGTTGAGGAGCTGGCTAAATATGCTGGCGTACCCGTATGGAACGGTCTCACCAACGAGTTTCACCCCACCCAGATTCTGGCCGACTTCCTCACCATGATGGAGCACAGCGACAAGCCCCTGAATCAGGTAACCTTTGCCTACTGCGGCGATGCCCGCTTCAACATGGGCAACTCGCTTATGGTTGGCGGTGCCAAGATGGGCATGGACGTGCGCATCGTAGCCCCCAAGGAGCTACAGCCCGATGCTAAGCTCATCGCTACCTGTCAGGAAATTGCCAAGGAAACCGGCGCAAAGGTAACCGTTACCGACGATGTTGCTAAAGGTGTTAAAGGCTGCGATTTCCTCTACACCGATGTATGGGTATCGATGGGCGAGCCCGCCGAGGTTTGGAAGCAGCGCATCGATCTGCTGATGCCCTACCAGGTGAACAAGAAGATGATGGAGATGACAGGCAACCCCAACTGCAAATTCATGCACTGCCTGCCCGCCTACCACAACCTGGAGACCCAGGTTGGTCGCGACGTACACAAGCAGTTCGGGCTCGATGGCATTGAGGTTACCGAGGATGTGTTCGAGTCGGTGAACAGCATCGTGTTCGACGAGGCCGAGAACCGTATGCACACCATCAAGGCTGTGATGGTTGCCACGCTGGGTGCCTAATCCCGCGTAGCGAAATTGCATATACTTTGGGCAGTTCCTATCGAAGGGACTGCCCTTTTGTTTTTGCGGCATTAAGCACAATTTGCTACCTTTGCCCCATGATTGTTTACCCCAACGCCAAAATCAACATCGGCCTAAATGTGGAGGCTCGCCGTGCCGATGGTTTTCACGATATAGCCACGCTGTTCTACCCTGTTCATGGGCTTTGCGATGTGCTTGAGGTGATAGTGCCCCAAGGCCAATCCGAGCCGCTGCGCTTCACGCAGAGCGGACTTGCTATTGCTGGCGATGTGGATAGCAACCTGTGCGTCAGGGCGTTTGGGCTGATGAGCCAGCGCCTGGAACTGCCCCCGCTGGCCGTCCATCTGCATAAGCAAATCCCCATGGGCGCAGGGCTGGGCGGCGGTTCCGCCGATGGCGCATTCATGCTGATGGCCATCAACGAGATAATGGCCAAACCGCTGAACGATAGTGAATTATCGGTAATGGCATTGGCTTTGGGTAGCGATTGCCCTTTTTTCCTGCGCAATGCGCCCTGTGTGGGGCGCGGACGCGGTGAGCGGCTTAGTCCCACGGCCATCAACCTGCATGGGATGCATCTGCTGCTGCTGCCAGATTTTGGCGTTAGTACGGCAGCGGCCTATGGCGGTGTGCGCCCTGCCCCGTGGACCATGCCTATAGAGGAACTGCTACAGCTGCCCATCAGCCAGTGGGGCAGCGCGTTGAGCAACGATTTTGAGCCCACGGTGTTTGCCATGCATCCGCAACTGGCGGAGCTCAAGGAGCGGCTCTACGCATCGGGAGCGGTGTATTCGGCCATGTCGGGCAGCGGCAGCACCATGTATGGCCTATTCGCCGAGTTCCCCAATCTGTCGGTCTTTGCCGATGTTGCCCACCGACTGGTTGTCCTTTAGCAGCATTCATCCACTATTCTATTCGCAAAAAGTGCGTATATACGCAGAAAAAACGAATAGATGGTATGGGTATTTAGTCGACAGGGCTAAAACCTACAAGCTTAAGCGTAACATAAGGCTTCAGATTGCGTTATATGTTCGTATAAATAGATAGTGCCAAACATGAGCGTTCAATCAATGCAGAAGATAATAGCTGAGTATTTCAAGAATCAGCCTGTGCAGCAGGTTTGGCTCTTTGGTTCGTATGCTCGTGGCGAAGCA
>JAFWUG010000007.1 GCA_017524185.1 Bacteroidales bacterium | reverse complement strand
GCGTTTCAGCGTTTTTGCGGCCTCTTCAATCAGCATGTCGCCGCCCAACTTCACCTCCACCAGCCCATAGTGTCCGTTGCGCAGATGCACCACCGCGTCGCAAGGGGTATATAAGAGCATAAATATACTAAAAATATGATAGATACGATTCATTTTTCGATTTTTATTCACCAAGTTGAGGATTTTTTGTTCACCAAGTTGAGGATTTTTCTGTAGTATGCTATCGCCTTCCAACTACTATGGATATGGCTTTATCCACCAAGCCGTTCACCGCAGGCGATACGCGCAGGTGATATAGTGCCAATACGCCTATGCAGACGAACAGTGTCGATTTCAGCCCCGCATCGAGGCATAGGCCGAGTAAGCGTTGGGCGAATAGCTGGCCAAACCATGATGTTAGTGTATTGGTCCACAGCCAGTTGGCGGTAAACAGAACCATGGTAATGGCTATCACGGGCAGCAGCTGCTTCGATAGCGGCAGCACCCCCACCCTCCAACGCACGAAGGCCAGCAGGAGCACAAAATAGAGGGCATACGACAGCGTGCTGGCCAACGCGGCACCGTTGATGTCGAGCTGCGGTATGAGCCAGCGGTTCATGACGATGGAAAATGCGGCCAAAAAGATGGTGAATATCAGCGAGTAGTAGTAGTAGCGCGAGTAGCTGAGCGCGGTGGAGGCCACCGAGAGGGTAGAATAGATGAGCCGCCCCAGCGACAGCAGCAGCACGGCCCATTTGCCCAGGCGGTAGATGTCGCCGTTGGGGAGCAAATCGAACAGAAAATCGATGTTTATCCAAATCAGGAACAGCACAAAAGTCCCGGCGATGAACTGGTGCAGCGCCACGTTCTTGCATAGCGCGTTAGCGTGGGCCACCTGGCCATGCGCCATGGCCTCGGAGATGTGCGGGCGCGAAATGGCTCCCAGCGAGCGGTAGGGCATCTCCACCAGTGCGGCCATGTTGGTGGCTATGGTGAACACGCCTGCCAGCCGAAAGCCCATAATTCCAGCCAAGAAAAATTTGCTCAGCATTGGAATTACGTTGCCCGCCAGTGCCGCCGTGAGCATGAACAGCGTGTAGTATAGGAAGTCGCGCCGAATCTGCGCCGACACAAATCTCTGCTCAATGCGAAACGACACCCGTTTGAGCGTGAGCAGATATACGACGTTTATCAGCGTAGCCACTCCATAGAATATGCTGAAACCTACTATAACTCCATTAAAATCAATTAGTTTGTAGAAGTACAGCAGATACACCACCAGCGTGGCCACACGCAGCCCAACCTCGCGGATGAACTTGGGTAGGGCTATACGCAGAAGTAGGTTGCTATTAGTTTCGAATACAGACAGATACAGCATAAAAAACGCCAGCGGTATCACAAAATACACATAGCGAGCAAACAGCACCGCCTCGGCCGCAGCATCCTTGGTGAAAAACTCAACGATGTTGTCTTTGAATAAGCAGAATGCCAGCAAAAAGAGCGCAAACCCAACCATTGGGACAATGAGCGTCCAGCCGAAAAAGCCGTGGTCGCGGTGCTTCTCGTCTTTGAAGAAGGGATAGTAGCGCATGGCCGACGAGTTGGTGCCCAGCTGCGCCAGTCCCGAGAACAGCAGCGAGCATTGCATCAAGATGTCAATCAGCCCAATTTGCTCTGGCTCAAGGGCTTTTGTTTGCACAAAGAAGGTTGTAACAATGCCCACAGCCACACCTATATAGGTGGCTATGGTGCCCTTGATGCTCTGTCGTGCTACTATGCCCATGTTGTTGAATTTGGATTTGCCATACCCAAATTTTTGTACCACAAAAATAAGTGTTTTAGCGGAATAGACATGATACAAAATCAACCCCTCCCATAAAAAAGCAGGAGTCCTGTATGTTGGGACTCCTGCCTTGATGTGCAATTGTTGGTTAACTTATTTGTTGCGTAGCTCTTCGAGCCTAGCTTTTGCCTTGTTGTACTTCTCCATCATTTCAGGCCCATCGTTGCGGAAGCGGAAGTACAGGTTGGAAATGGCCTCAATTGCCTCTTTGCTTTCGGGATTAACCTCGGCGGCTTTCTCCATGTAGGGCAATGATTTACGGAACTCAGCAGCGGCTTCGTTCATGGTGGTCTCATATTCCTTAACCTTTGAGGCGGGGATTTTTTGAGCTGTCTCAACCAGTTTCACACCCTTGTTGTAGTAAACAGCACCGATGTTGTAGTAGGCATCAAAGAAGTCGGGTTTAATTTCAGTGGCCTTGGTGTAAACGGCTACGGCCTCGTCGTACTTCTCTAACTTGTCGTATAGTGTACCCTTGGCGAAGAGTAGCGATACGTTGTCGGGAGCATCGGCCAGAGCCTTGTCTATGTAGAAAATAATCTTGGAGGGGTCCTCGCCTTTCTCCAGGTAGCAGTTGATGAGCGAGTAGAGGATGTTCAGGTTCTGGGGATAGTTCACCAGACCTTCCTCAAGGCATTTGATACCCTCGTCGTTTTTACCCAAGCTCTTGTAAGCCTCATACATGTTGAAGTAGGCTGAACCCTCCGAAGAGAATCCAGCGGCCAAACCTTTACGGTACATGTCGATGGCGTTTTCGTATTGACCACCCAGCTGGGCAGACAGACCAGCGTAGTAGAACACTGCGGTGTCCACGCTGTTCACTTGGGGCATCTGTCCTACCTCAATGCAGCTCTTGAAACTGTTGTATGCATTGGTATAGTCTTTCAGCGAGTAGCTGTTCAGAGCTTCGTCAAGGTACAGTTTCTTGAGGGTGCGGAGGTTGTCAGCAATTTTCTTGCTTTTCTTGCCAGCAGCATCAATCTCAATGGCTTTGTTCAGAGCTTCGCGGGCGATGTTGAGCGGGCTAGCATCTTTGATTACGGGATTGGTTATTTTCCAGTATTCCAGCGAGCGCTCAACGAAGTAGAACTCTACCCTTTCCATGGTGTAGCGGTCGGTGCTAACGCCATCAACATCGATGTTGCTCTGCGATTTGGGCTTACCAACGATTAGGGTGAAGTTCTCGGGGGTCATACCGCGATAGGCGTTCATGATTTGGGCGTTGAACACCTCGAACATAAGTTCGGCGCGTGAAATCCAAGTAGCATCCTTAGCGTTTTTCTTGGGGTCGGCAATGGTGGCATCACTTTTGGCCACCTTCTTCTCCAATGCGCCGTAGTTGATGCTAACCTGCGCAAATGCTGCATTGCAGGTCAATAGCAGCATAAAAAACAGAACTCGTTTCATTACGTGTGGTTTTTTAGGTTATACATTGTCAGTTTGTGTAGGGCTATCCAATCCCGTGCCAATGTTGGCTTCGTTTTCGGATTCAGCGGCATCAAGGGCTGCAGCCTCTTCCTCGGTGAGTTCTACATTGGCCACTGCGGCAATGGTGTCGTTCTTTTTGCTCAGGTTGATGAGCTTTACGCCCTGGGTGGCCCTGCCCATCACGCGTAGCGCATCAACACGCAGGCGGATGGTGATGCCGCTGTTGTTAATTATCATCAGGTGGTCGTTGTTGGTTACGGCCTTTATGCTGATGAGTTCGCCCGTCTTCTCGGTGATGTTCAGGGTCTTGATGCCCTTGCCGCCACGATTGGTGATGCGGTATTCCTCTAAATCGGAGCGTTTGCCGTAGCCATGCTCCGATACCACCAATATGTCTTTAGGCTCTTGGGGATTTACGCATATCATGCCTATCACCTCTTCGCTTGGTGCGAGGCTTATGCCGCGTACACCGCTACCGGCGCGACCAATGGGGCGTACCGTTCGCTCGGGGAAGCGTATGGCCTTACCCTGACGCGAGGCCAGCACAATGTCGTGGTTGCCATCGGTGAGGCAGGCACTTAGCAGTTGGTCGCCATCGCGCACTGTGATGGCGATGATTCCTCCCTGACGTGGGCGGCTATACTGTTCCAGCAGCGTTTTTTTGATAATACCATGTTTAGTACACAGCACAATGTAGTTGTTGTTGATGTACTCGGTGTCCGTCAGGCGTTTCACGTTGATATAGGCGCGTACAACGTCGTCGCCCTCAATGTTGATTACATTCTGAATGGCGCGACCCTTGGAGTTTTTGCTGCCCTCGGGGATGTCGTAAACCTTGAGCCAGTAGCAGCGTCCCTTCTCGGTGAAGAAGAGCATGGTGTTGTGCATCGAGGCCACATACATGTGCTCTATGAAGTCTTCGTCGCGGGTGTTGCTACCCTTGGTGCCCACGCCACCGCGCGATTGTAGGCGATATTCGTAGAGTGGGGTGCGTTTGATGTAGCCCAAGTGCGATATGGTGATAACCACATCTTCGTCGGCGTAGAAGTCTTCGGGGTTGAACTCGCCAGCGTCGGGCACAATCTCGGTGCGGCGGGCATCGCCATATTTTTCCTTCATCTCCAGCAGCTCGTCCTTCACTATCTTGAGCTGTAGCCCCTCGTCGGCCAGCACAGACTGTAGGTATTTGATGAGCTCCATCAGTTCGGCATATTCGGCCTTAATCTTATCGCGCTCCAGGCCAGTTAGGGCGCGTAGGCGCATGTCGATGATGGCCTGAGCCTGTATGTCCGTAAGGCCAAAACGTGCCATGAGTTTGTCCTTGGCGTCGTTGGGCGAGCTTGCGCTGCGTATGATGTTCACCACCTCATCGATGTTGTCGATGGCGATGAGCAACCCCTCTAATATATGGGCGCGTTTCTGAGCCTCGTTGAGCTCAAATTGGCAGCGGCGTACAATAACCTCGCGGCGGTGCTTGATGAATAGCTCAAGTAATTCTTTAAGGTTAAGCTGACGCGGACGGCCATCAACTAGGGCGATGTTATTGATTGGGAATGAGGATTGTAGCGGGCTGTGCTTATACAAATTATTTAACACCACATTGGCCACAGCCTCTTTCTTGAGTATGATTACTACGCGGGTGCCATGGCGATCCGACTCGTCGTTGATATAGCTGATGCCTTCTATCTTCTTCTCGTTGATTAGGTCGGCAATGCGCTTAATCATCTCGGCCTTGTTCACCATGTAGGGTATCTCCGACACCACTATGCGGGCGCGGCCGCTTTCGGTTTGCTCCACATCAACCTTCGAGCGAATTACCACTTTGCCTTTGCCGGTGAGGTATGCATCGCGGATGCCCTGATAGCCATAGATTGAAGCACCTGTGGGGAAATCGGGGCCTTTCACATATTTGAGTAGGTCTTCTATGCTTATTTCGGGGTTGTCGATGGTGGCGCAAATTGCGTCAACCACTTCGCTCAGGTTGTGGGGAGCCATGTTGGTGGCCATGCCCACTGCTATACCCGATGAGCCGTTTACCAGTGTTAGCGGTATTTTGGTGGCCAGCACGGTGGGCTCTTCCAGGCGATCGTCGAAGTTGGGCTGAAAATCGACCGTTTGCTTGTCTAAGTCGGCCAGCACCTCCTCGGCTATCTTGGTGAGCCGCGCCTCGGTGTAACGCATGGCAGCGGGGCTATCACCGTCCATGGAGCCAAAGTTGCCCTGACCATCGACCAGCGGGTAGCGCATGGACCATTCCTGTGCCAGGCGCACCATGGCATCGTAAACCGATAAGTCGCCATGCGGGTGGTATTTACCGAGCACCTCGCCCACTATACCCGCCGATTTGCGGAAGGGCTTGCCGGCCAGCAGGCCGAGTTCCGACATGCCGTAGAGCACACGCCGATGCACTGGTTTTAGGCCATCGCGCACATCGGGCAGCGCACGAGACACAATCACCGACATCGAGTAGTCGATGTACGATGACTTCATCTCTTCCTCTATGTCAATCTTGATAATCCTCTCTTCTTCAGCCATATATGCTTTTAGAATTTAATTAATCGGGGTTATACGCGGTCTCCCATTTGGGGCGGCTAAGTTAGCAAAAAAATCGTAACAAAGGCTCGTCGTGAATACTCCTAATTTTATTCTGATGAATTTTTTGACCAAATATGTGGCTATTTCGATTTTCGTCGCTACTTTTATGCCATAATTATTATCATCGAAAATTATGGAACTACCTAGCAATGAAACACCTGCGCTTGCATCCGTGCTGCGCTATGGAGTTGAAGAAATGCATAGGTTTGGGCATAAGGTGTTAACGCCCAATCACATGTTTTTGGGGCTGCTCAAGGTAAAATCGCCTTTGGTTATCTACCTTTTGGTGGGTGAGTTTGGGATGAACCTGGAGGAGCTTACGTTGCGCACCGAAATCTATCTGCAACAGGCCGATGGCCTTGACGGCGATGGTCAGCAGGGCAAGTTTTCCGATGCAGCCATTGTACCATTGCTACGCAGCAGCGTAAAAATGGCCTTCGAGGAGCGGCGTGAGCCTAGCGCAATGCATGTGCTGCTTGCCATATTGCAAAACGACGATTTGTTTATTACGCAGGAACTCAATAAGTTGGGCTTGAACTATGATAATGCGTTTAGCCACGTGCAGGAGTTCTATCGCACGCATCCCAGCTATCGCGAGGGCGCACCGCCTAAGTTTATCGACCTAACATCTAAAGGGTTGAGCGATGGCAAAAAGTTGTTCCGCAATTTGTTCGGTGGCACCCCTGACGATATAAGGCTAAACAAGAGCGACAACGATGAGGCGGAAGGCAGAACGTTTCGCAATCTGTTTGGCGACACGTCCGACGAACCATCGCAGTCGCTGGGTAATGCTACCAAGCACGATAGCAGTGCGCAGCCGAATAGTCCCACGCCCACCCTCGATGCCTACAGCACCGACCTTACGCTGGCTGCTCGCAAAGGACAACTCGACCCCATGGTGGGGCGTCAGGCCGAACTCGAGCGTATTGTGCAAATACTGAGCCGCCGCAAGAAGAATAATCCAATTCTGATTGGCGAACCAGGCGTTGGAAAATCGGCCATCGTTGAGGGTTTAGCGCAGCTAATAGCGCAAAACAAGGTGGCTCGAACCTTGCTAAACAAGCGCATTGTGGCTCTTGACATAGCGGCTGTGGTGGCAGGCACCAAATATCGCGGACAGTTTGAGGAGCGTATAAAAGCGGTGCTAACCGAACTCAGCCAGCACCCCGACATCATACTATTTATCGACGAAATACACACCATTGTTGGTAGCGGCAATTCCGCTGGCTCGCTCGATACGGCCAATATTATAAAGCCCGCGTTGGCGCGGGGCGAAATACGCTGCATTGGCTCAACCACGCTCGACGAGTATCGTCAGCATATAGAGAAGGATGGTGCGCTCGAACGCCGTTTTCAGCGGGTGCTGGTGGAACCCACCACGCCCACCGAAACGCTCGAAATATTGCATCGCATATCGCCTCGCTATCAGGATCACCATCATGTGCGCTACACCGAGGCCGCGTTGCGAGCCTGCGTTTCGCTCACGGATCGATACCAATCTGGACGTTGCTTGCCCGACAAGGCCATAGATGCGCTCGACGAGGCTGGTGCGCGTATGCGTACGGCTAATGCGCAAACTCCCGAATCTATAGCCCGCTTGGAACAGCAGATTGTAGATAATCGTCGTGAGATTATAGCTGCCGTTAAGCGGCAGCAGTTCGAGCATGCTGCCAGTTTGCGCGATTTTGGTCGCCAACTTAGCGCACAGCTTGAGGCCGAGCAGCAACAATGCGAAAGCAGCGACAACTATGCAGTGGTTGATGAGCCCGATGTGGCCGCTGTGGTGGCCATGATGACTGGCGTTCCTGTGCAGCGAATAGCCCAGAGCGAAAGCCAGCGCCTGCTCAACATGGGGCAAGCCTTGCAAGGCGCAATTGTGGGGCAAGACAATGCTATTGCACAGGTGGTTAGAGCCATACAGCGTAATAGGGCTGGACTAAAATCGCCCAACAAACCCATAGGAACATTCATTTTCCTTGGACCAACCGGAGTTGGTAAAACTCAGCTGGCAAAAGCCATAACCCGCTATCTGTTCGAGAGTGCCGACAATCTGATTCGTATTGATATGAGCGAGTATATGGAGAAGTTTGCGGTGTCGAGGCTGGTGGGCGCGCCTCCAGGCTATGTGGGCTACGAAGAAGGCGGACAGCTCACCGAACGAGTGCGCCGCAAACCCTACTCGGTGGTGCTACTCGACGAGGTGGAGAAAGCCCACCCCGATGTGTTCCACCTGCTGTTGCAGGTGATGGACGAGGGTCGCCTAACCGATAGCCTTGGCCGTGTGGTCGATTTCAAGAACACCATCATCATCATGACCTCCAATATTGGCTCTCGCACTTTGATGGAGTTTGGACAGGGTGTTGGTTTTGCTACAAAGGCTAAAACCGATGCTTTAGATAGTTATACTAATAGCGTGATACAGAAGGCTTTAAAGCAAACATTCTCGCCCGAATTTTTGAACCGTATCGACGACATAATCATGTTCAACAGTTTGAGCCGCGACGATATTCACCAAATAATCGACATTGAACTTAAAGATTTATATAACCGCATGGAAAACGCTGGCTATCAGCTAAAAATATCTGCGGCCGCAAAATCGTTTATTGCCGATAAGGGGTACGACCCTCAATTTGGTGCGCGTCCGCTGAAACGTGCCATACAGAAGTATTTGGAGGATTCCATAGCCGAACGACTGCTGATGCATGGCGGACTGCTACAGGGCGGACAAATCGCTGTGGGTTATAATAAAGCGAAGGATTCGCTCACTTTCAAAATTGTACCCACCGAATCGTTGATGGAAACGAATAATATTAGTGTTGAATAATTACTTTAGGTAAGACAAATTTAAATGTTGACAATGAGTGATATAGACATCAAACTAGAAAATCTTGGCGACATCTTTCCCAAAGATTGGGACGAAGAGAAACGCGCCAAGGGCAAAACATTATTCCTGAAACGATTGAGCCAGTCGGCGCACCGTTTCTACGGCGGCAAGGTGCAAACCGCACCCAAAGCACCAGTGCCAGGCTTCAATTGGTTCAATGTGTGGTACACACCGGGCGTGTCGAAGGTCTCGACCGACATTCGCGACAACAATGATACCTCGTTCGAGCTCAGCAACCGTGGTAATCTAGTGGCCGTGGTGAGCGATAGCACCCGTGTGCTGGGCGATGGCGACTGCACTCCTCCGGGTGGCCTCGGCGTAATGGAGGGCAAAGCATTCTTGATGAAGTACTTAGGCGGTGTCGATGCCGTTGCTTTGTGCGTTGATAGCCGCAACGCCGAGGGCAAGAACGACCCCGAGAAGATCATCGATTTTGTGAAGATGTGCCAGCACAGTTTTGGCGCGGTGAACCTCGAAGACATATCGCAGCCCAACTGCTACCGCGTGCTCGATGCGCTACGCGAGGAGTGCTGCATTCCGGTGTGGCACGACGATGCGCAGGGCACTGCTTGCGTTACGCTTGCTGGACTAATCAACGCGCTTAGGCTGGTGGGCAAGAACCTTGCCGATGCTCGTATTGTTTATTTCGGAGCAGGCGCATCGAACACCACTATTGTACGCCTGATTATTGCCGATGGTGGCGACCCCAAAAAAATGGTGATGTTTGACTCCAAAGGAGGTTTGCATCGCAAACGCGCCGACATCGAGGCCGATAAGCGGTTTTACCGCAAATGGGAAATATGCCAGCAAACCAACCCAAACTGCATCGACACCATGGAGGAGGCCATAAAAGGAGCCGATGTCCTTATATCGCTCTCAACCCCTGGCCCCGACACAGTTAAGCCCGAATGGATTAGAGCCATGGGCGACAAGCCGATAGTATTTGCCTGCGCCAACCCAGTGCCTGAGATCTACCCCTATGCTGCTAAGGAAGCTGGGGCTTACATTGTGGCCACCGGGCGCGGCGATTTTCCCAATCAGGTGAACAACTCCATCGGGTTCCCCGGCATTCTGAAGGGTGCGTTGCTGGTTCGTGCCTCAAAAATCACCGACAACATGGCCATAGCCGCCGCCCACTCGTTGGCCGACTATGCGGCCAAGCGTGGCATATCGCCCGAGAGCATTGTGCCCACCATGGACGAGGCCGACGTGTTCCCCGTGGAGGCCGCCGATGTGGCTTTGCAGGCCATAAAGGACGGCGTGGCCCGCACCGTTCGCACGTGGGACGAGGTGCACAGCATGGCCAAGGCCGACATTGAGAGCGCTCGCCGCATGGCTCAATCACTCTGCGATGGCGGCTTTATTGCTCAGCCTCCCGCTGAGATGCTGAGCGAAGCCTTGGAGTGGACCATTGCGCAGCTACAGTAGTCCCCGCGCAATATATAGTGGCATTAAAAATGGGTTGAACTTTTGGTTCAACCCATTTTGTTTATATCGCTTTAAACAAACAACTTATATGAATCGATTCAAGTCTTCCAATGTGCCGTAGAAATATCCCTTGAAATTGACAATAGTGTCGTAGGTATATTCTGGAATATATAATTTGTCCTGCAAATTAACTTTGATTTTGATGTTGTTGCCCAGATTAAAGAACTTGAACGAACCCCAGTTGATGTCGTAAACCTCGCCCTCGTTGGTGCTAAAGTTATAGTTTAGCTTAATCTGGCAATTCTCAGCAGTGATGGTGTCGTGTTCTATGTATCCGTATCCGTTAATAGGATACTCGCCCATCGAGATGTCGGAACCGCTTTGCGAGAACACGGTGAAAGTAATTAATGCGCCCTCGCCCGTGGGTACAGGGCCATTCTCCTGAATGTCAAGTTCAACACCGTGTCCCAAAATATACACGCGGTATTCCCAAAGCCCTTTTTTCTTGAGCTCGGCAACGCGATGCTTATAACCTTTGGCTATGCTAAACGATGTGCCTTTGTAGTTGATGATGTTCACGTCAACCTCGTTGCTATGCTCTTTGCACCCAGCGAGGCTAATCATCCCCCAAGCCACAAAGGCTATGATTGCTGCAAGCGATAATGTTCGTTTCATGTGCTAATGAATTGGTTTAACCATGTTGGGTTATACGCCAACGCGGTCAATTGGTTACGTTGGGGTGTAATGACCCTAATGGCAACCGCCGCAACAACCGTCGTGGTTGTGGTGATGCTCGCCGCAGCAACCGCCATCGTGGTGGTGGTGATTGTGATGGCAGCCACCGCCGCAGCAGCCGCAGCCATTGAGTTCGTCGTCGGTGGCCTGCCGTATCGACTCAATACGGCCAGTGAAGTGCAGGTCTTTGCCCGCCATGGGATGGTTGAAATCCATCACAACTTCGTGCTCCTCAATGGCCTTTATTGTGCCAAACAGCATTTGGCCGTCGTTGGCACGCATGGGCAGGCGTTTGCCCACCTGTAGCAGGTCGTGCTGCATCACACCGTCGATAATGAAGATGTCTTTGGGCAGATTCATCACCGCATCGGGATTTATCTCGCCGTAGCCATCGACGGCCGAAATATCGAAACTGAACTCTTGCCCTGCTGTTAGGCCGCTTATGTTCTGTTCGAATAGCGGGAGCAGCTGGCCGTGGCCATAGATAAACTCTAAGGGCTTGTCGGCAGTGGCCGAGTCGGCCACCGCGCCATCTACATGGAGCTGATAGCTCAGGGCTACCACGCAATCTTTCTCAATGTGCATATATACAGGTATTTATAAATTTACAATGTGCATTACGTTTGGTTGTGACCAATCGCGGCACAAAGTTAGGGCTTATTATTCGGATTGCCAAGGTGTGGGGGTGAATTTAGGCTAACATAAAGCGTTTTGACTACTGTGTTTGTTTTGGGGAGTTAAAACATAAGTATTTATATATCAATATATTATGTTGCTAACACGAATATTTTATGGTAAATACGATGGTTTTTGTAGAAATAACACCATCTTTGTAGCGTCAATTTTTCAGTTCATTCATTATTTTCATTGCAACACTATGACAGGTAAAGTAAAATGGTTTGATGCAGCCAAGGGTTTTGGTTTCATCCAAACCGAAGAAGGTAACGATGTTTTTGTGCATTACACCGGTATTGTTAAGGAGGGTTTCAAGCGCCTTGATGAGAACCAGGAGGTTGAGTTCGAAATCACCGAAGGCAAGCGCGGCCCTCAGGCCACGAATGTGGTGGTAGTTAGGAAGTAGAAGCAAGACCTAATAAAGCAACAAGAACTATTTGAGCGGACGGGATAAACTCCTGCCCGCTCATTTTTTTTGGTAATATATTGATTTACAACACGCTAAACAAGGTGGGTCTATACTCCTAAAATGTTATGCTGAAGCGCAGTATAGGATTGTCCATGTAGGGCGAATAGGTGTTGCGCGACAGGTTCCAGAGCGCGAGCATGCTCACTGCAGCGCGTTTTCCAGCCCGTTGCCGCCAGCCGCCTCCCACCAGTATCAAACGTGTGCAGAGCCGTTCGCCGTGAGACGAAATCCACATCTGCTCGCACTCGGCGTGCAGCACGGGGCCGCCATCAATGGCAATGCCGAAGGCATCGTAGAGGCTGGGTATGGGTAGCACCTGCGTGTAGGCCGAAAGTCCCCAGATGTGGGTTTTGTTAGAAGCGCTGGAGCCTGTTTCGAGGTTGAAATGCTCGTTGCGAAACGAGTAGCGTCCGCCCAATCCGATACCCCATTGCGGCATAATCCATAGCCCCGCTGTGGGCAGCAAATCGATTTGGGTGATTCTACCGCCAAACGAAAGCCCCACCGAACCTCCAGCGTATAGCCTATCGGCAAACGAGGCGTATGTTTGTGCCTGTGCGGGCGCTCCTGCGCATAGCAGCATTAGCGGCACGAGCAATAGTTTTGGTCTTATTTTGCTGATTATCACCTTTATATGTAATGTAAAACTAAAAAATGAGTAAGAATTATCCAAAAATTGCCACTAACTTAATATTTTTATCGGACAGTTTTCGACTTCAACCCCATAAATTGATTCACACATAACATATAGCGTATGAACGAAAGTAGCAGCAAATCGCTCAACGTACTGATAACTGGCGCATCGCGCGGCATTGGCTTTGAGGTGGCTCGCCGTTTTGCGGCCATGGGTAACCACAACATCGCCGCCGTGGCGCGGCAGGCCGATGGGCTGAAAAATCTCAAAAATGCATGTATCAAGGAGAATATACAGGCGCACCTCTACCCCATCGCCTTCGACCTGAGCACGTCCGACCCCTACGACACAGCACTGCTACCGCAGATTGCGCAGTTTTTGCCCCTTGTTGATATACTGATAAACAACGCTGGATGCTTGCAGAATAGGCCATTTGAGCAACTTTCCGAAGCCGATATGATTGAGATGATGCAGGTGAATTTTTTGGCGGCGGCGCGGCTTACCCGCGCTGTGCTACCCCTGATGCGTAACGGCGGCCATGTGCTAAACGTGAGTAGTATGGGCGGTTTTCAGGGAAGTCAGAAGTTTGGCGGTCTGTCGATGTATTCGGCCAGCAAAGCCGCGCTGGTGGCTCTCACCGAGTGCCTGGCCGAGGAGTACAAGAATACGCCTATAGCGTTCAATTGCCTCACCATTGGGTCGGTCGATACGGAGATGTTCCGCCAGGCATTCCCAGGGCATCAGGCGCAGCACCAGGCCGACGATATGGCCCGATTTGTGGCCGATTTCGCCCTGAATGGGACCCGCTTCTTTAGAGGGAAAGTTTTGCCAGTGAGCGTATCAACGCCATAAGTTTAAATATCTGAAAATCAGTTTTTTGTAAGATTTATATTAAAAACCTGCCCCGCTTTTGGTTTTGCAAAGCATATTTTTCATAATTTTGGGCGGTTTTATTTCACTCAATACACAATGAGAAACGGATATTCTGACGAATACTACGACCGGTCGAACGATCGCGAGGAGATTTTCTCCAAGGCCGTAAAGGCGGGCAAACGCACCTATTTTATCGATGTAAAGGCCACGCGGAACGAAGAGTACTACCTAACCATCACCGAGAGCAAGAAGCGCATGGATCACGATGGGCGGATGTCGTATGAGAAGCATAAGATTTTCCTCTATAAGGAGGACTTCGATAAGTTTTTGGACGGCATGTCGGAGGTTATTGACTTTGTGAAATCGAAGCAGGAGGTTGTGGCACGCGAATACGACCACAACAACGATGGTTTCGAGACCACATCGACCGACTATCAGGGCTAACCGACTGCCCTCGATGTATTGCAAAAATCCATGCCGCTCATAGGCGTGGATTTTCTTTTTATTCACCACATACACAGCCATATAGCCAATGAACACCGCACAACTCGAACAGCTGGCGCGCCGCTTGGAGGGCAGCCTGAAATGGGATAAGTCCACGCTGATGCAATATGCCACCGATGCATCGGCCTACCGCGAGTTGCCCACCGCCGTGGCCGTGCCGCGTTCAAAGGCCGATTTGATGGCCTTGATTGGCTTTGCACGCGCCGAGGGCATTGGGCTCATTCCCCGCGCTGCAGGCACTTCGCTGGCTGGGCAGGTGGTTGGCAATGGCATTGTGGTGGACGTGTCGCGCCATTTTAGGCGTATTGTGCATATTGATGCGCAGGCGCAGCAGGCCACGGTGGAACCAGGCGCAATTCTGGACGAGCTGAACATGGCCGCAAAGCCTCATGGACTGCTTTTTGGCCCCGAAACATCTACTGCCAGTCGTTGTACGTTGGCTGGCATGGTGGGCAACAATAGCTGCGGTTCGCACTCGCTAATCTATGGTAGCACCCGCGACCACCTGCTATCGGTGCGAATGCTGCTCGACGATGGCAACGAATACGACTTCGGAGCGTTGAGCCGCGAGCAATTCGAGGCCAAATGCGCCCAAAACACCCGCGAGGGCGATGTCTATCGCTATGTGCGCGACCTGCTATCCGACGAGCATCGCCGTGCTGAAATAATGGCGCAATCGCCCCACCCCAGCGTTAGGCGGCGCAACAATGGCTATGCGCTCGACGAGCTAATACGCACATCGTTCTATGGCGGCCAAACCGACAGCATCAACCTGTGCAATATCATTGCGGGCAGCGAGGGTACGCTGGGCATAATCACCCAAATCACTGTGGGTTTGGTGCCGCTGCCGCCATCGCGCAAGGCCGTTATGGCCGTGCATCTGCGCGAGCGCGACCAAGCCTTTGAGGCCAATCTCATAGCCCTGAAGCATAGTCCATCGGCAGTGGAACTCATGGACCATGTTATTTTGAACTGTACCAAGCAGAACATAGCCCAGCAGCGCAATCGCACCTTTGTGCAGGGCGATCCGGGAGCCATACTAATTGTGGAGTTCTACCGCCACACCGACGAAGAGATTGCACAGGAAGCGGCTTCGCTACAGAGCGACCTCGAGGCCGCAGGAATGGGCTACCACTTCCCCATCGTTTGGGGTGCCGACACCGCCCGCGTATGGGCGTTGCGCAAGGCTGGACTGGGTGTGCTGTCGAACATTGAGGGTGATGCCAAACCTGTGTCGCTGGTCGAGGATACGGCGGTGGCGCCCGAGGTGCTGCCGCAGTATATGGCCGAGTTTGGACGGCTAATGGCCAACCATGGCCTTGATTGCGTGTATCATGCCCACATAGGCACGGGCGAGCTGCACCTGCGCCCAGTGCTAAACCTAAAAGATGCCGCCGACGTGGAGCTGTTCCGCATGGTGGCCACGGAAGTGGCGCATTTGGTGAAAAAGCATCGAGGTTCGCTCAGCGGCGAGCACGGCGATGGCCGATTGCGCGGCGAGTTCCTGCCGATAATGGTGGGCAACGAGGTTTACGAGATGATGCGCGGACTGAAACGCGCCTTCGACCCGCACAACATATTCAACCCCAACAAGATAGTAGATACGCCGCCCATGAACACCGCATTGCGCTACTCACCTGGCCGCCCCACGCGCCAAATTGACACCGTGATGCGGTTCGACCGCACGCTGGGACTGATGCGAGCCGTGGAGAAATGTAACGGTTCGGGCGACTGCCGCAAAACTGCCAAGTCGGGCGGCACGCTCTGCCCCAGCTTCATGGCGACGCTTGACGAGGCCAATAGCACCCGTGCTCGAGCCAATGTGATGCGCGAATGCCTCACCAATAGTACCAATGATAATCCATTCGACCACGAGGAACTCTACCAAGCCATGGACACCTGCCTATCGTGCAAGGCCTGCAAGAGCGAGTGCCCATCGAGCGTCGATATGGCCAAGCTCAAGGCCGAGTTTCTCCAGCATTGGTACGATGCCCATGGCATACCGCTACGCTCACGCGCCATTGCCTACATCACCCGCATCTATCGTTTGGGGAGCTACATAACACCGATAACCAACTTTGTGCTGCGCAACAAGATACTGTCGGGTATTATGATGCGTGTGCTGGGTTTTGAGCCCAAACGAACCATGCCATTGCTCAGCCCCACAACCTTAAAGCGTTGGTTCAACAAACACAAGCAAACAGCTGACTATCAAAACGGTACGGTGTATCTGTTGGCCGACGAGTTTACCAACTACAACGATGCACATATCGGCCAACAGGCCGTTGAGTTACTTAATGCGCTGGGCTACAGGGTGATGTTGGCCGATGTGTTTGAGAGCGGACGTACATACATTTCAAAAGGATTGCTTCGTACAGCTCAGCGCATAGCCAACCGCAATGTGCAGAAACTCAGCGGTGTAATTACATCAGATACACCGCTGATTGGCATTGAACCTTCGGCCATACTTAGCTTCCGCGATGAGTATCCAGATTTGGTTAGTTCCGACCTAATTGATGCTGCTAAATCGCTAATGCCCAATACTTTGATGTTCGATGAGTTTTTTATGCGCGAGGTGGAACGTGGACGTATAAAACAGGAGCAATTTAAGTCGGAAACGCTACAGATAAAGTTTCACGGACATTGCCAGCAGAAATCGGTGGCCAGCACTGCCAGCACCAAGGCCATGCTTTCGTTCCCTAAAGGTCATACTGTGAGTGAGATAGCTAGTGGATGCTGCGGCATGGCTGGTTCGTTTGGCTACGAGCGCGAACACTACGCCCTATCGCAGGCTGTGGGCGAATTGGTGCTGTTCCCCGAGGTGCGGCAAGCACCAACCGACGTGCTGATTGTAGCCCTTGGCACCAGCTGCCGCCACCAAATAGCCGAAGGCACAGGCCGACAAGCCTTACATTCCATTGAAGTGATGTACAGGGCGTTGGCAGTAAAAGCGTAACAGAAATTAGGGCTGTATTACCGCCGCTGCAGTGGTGTTGGAGCGGATTTGAACATCGAGCGCTGTACGCTTACGAAGTAAGAAACAGGCTCGACCAAGAGGCACAATGTATTGACATTGGCAGAGGGCGCTGCATAATTATTTTTGCATTTGTTCTCCTCTCAATTTTTTGTATATTGCCAATTGAAAACTTTTTGTCTAACTAAATCCGTTATTATGTATCAAGTACTTACACCAAACAGCCCTCCAATAGGGCAACGCCTAACCAACAAGGCTAGGAGTATTGTACTGGCAGCTCTGTTGCTGTGCACGGCATTAGGCGTAAAGGCCCAAGGCATCACCGTAAGCGTAAACGGCAGCGAGCAGCTCACCAAAAACACGCTACAGGAGGCCGTAACGACTAGCGGCGTAACACCCACCGACGTGATTCGTCTAGAGGTGGTCGACGGCGACCTAGCGCAAAGCGATGCCCAGTACATGGTAGACGAACTTACCAATCTTGAGAAGCTCACCCTTACGAGCGCGAAGCAGTTCAATGTAGAGCTCCAGCACCATCCATCGTTGCGGGAGCTGAATGCACCATTGCTGGAGAGCATAGCAGATAACGCATTCAACGGTTGCCGAGCCCTCACCAGCGTGAGCCTGCCCGTTGCCACTAACATTGGAGCAGAGGCTTTCTACAATTGCGATGCGCTCACCAGCGTAAGCCTATCAGCTGCCACCAGCATTGGCGAAGGTGCATTCAGCAATTGCCAGGCCCTTACCAGCGTGAGTCTGCCTGTTGCCACTAGCATAGGCAAAAATACTTTCTTCAATTGCCGGGCCCTTACCAGCGTGAGTCTGCCTGTTGCCACTAGCATAGGCGAAAATACATTCTTCAATTGCGATGCTCTCACCAGCGTAAGCCTACCCAATGCCATAAGCATTGGTAATTGGGCGTTCGAAGATTGCGATGCCCTCACCAGCGTGAGCCTACCAAACACTACTAACATTAGCAACTATGCATTTGCAAATTGCAATGCCCTCACCAACGTAAGCCTACCAGCTGCCACCACCATTGGTGGAAGTGCATTCGTATATTGCGATGCCCTCAGCAGCGTGAGCCTGCCCGTTGCCACCAACATTGGAGCAGAGGCTTTCTACAATTGCGATGCCCTCACCAGCGTGAGTCTACCAAATGCCACTAACATTGGCGAAGATGCATTCTCAAATTGCTATGCCCTCACCAACATTAGCCTACCCGCTGCCACCAGCATTGGAAGCTGGGCGTTCCAAGGTTGTAATCTGCTCACATTCCTAGAGCTAGGTGCAACACCCCCAACACTTGGGAATAATGCTTTTTATGGCTGCCCTAGGCCGCGCTATCTACAGATGCCCATGGCTAATGCTGATGCCTACAAAAACGATAACGATGGCGATACCAACGACAACCTGTGGCACGGCTGGCTAATAAACGAGCAACCAACTTCGCTCACGGTAAAGGTGAACGGCGGTGCTGAGCACACCGCCAGCTCGCTTCATGAGGCCATTGCGGCCAACGGTGTAATACTCTCCAAAGTAACTCAGCTAGAGGTGCTCAGCGGCGACCTGCTCGCCTCCGACGCTGCCTACATGGTGAATATGCTCACCAAGCTCGAAAAACTCACCCTCACCAGCGCAGTGGAGTTCAACCTACAGATTCAGGGTCATCCTTCATTGAAAGAATTAAATGCACCAATGCTTGAGAGCATAGGCAATAACGTATTTTCCGATTGCGATTCCCTCACCAGCGTGAACCTACCAGCTGCCACCAGCATTGGCGAAAGTACATTCAACAATTGCAATGCCCTCACCAACGTGAGTCTGCCAAACACCACTAACATTGGTAACTATGCATTCGCAAATTGCAATGCCCTCACTAGCGTGAACCTGCCAGCTGCCAACAGCGTTGGTAGCTGGACGTTCCAAGGTTGTAATCTGCTCACATTCCTAGAGCTAGGTGCAACACCCCCTACACTTGGGAATAATATTTTTAATGGCTGCCCTAGCCTGCGCTATCTACAAGTGCCCATGGCTAATGCTGATACCTACAAAAACGATAACGATGGCAATACCAACGACAACCTATGGCACGGCTGGCTAATAAACGAGCAGCCCGCTCCGCTCACGGTAAAGGTGAACGGCGGTGCGGAGCACACTGGTAGTTCGCTGCATGAGGCCATTGCGGCCAGCGGCGCAGATCCCGCCAATGTGGCCCAGCTCGAGGTGCTCAGCGGCGACCTGCTCGCCTCCGACGCTGCCTACATGGAGAATACGCTCACCAAGCTCGAAAAACTCACCCTCACGAGCGCGAAGCAGTTCAATGTAGAGCTCCAGTACCATCCATCATTACGAGAGCTGTACGCTCCAATGCTCGAGAGCATAGGCAATAACGCATTCTACGGTTGCGATTCCCTCGCCAGCGTGAGCCTGCCTGCTGCCACAAGCATTGGCGAAAGAGCATTCAGCTATTGCGGAGCTCTCACTAGCGTAAACCTGCCTGTTGCCACTAGCATTGGCGAATGGACTTTCAGCAATTGCTATTCCCTCACCAGCGTGAGCCTGCCTGCTGCCACCAGCATTGGAAGGTGGGCATTCTCCGATTGCTATTCCCTCGCCAGCGTGAACCTGCCAGCTGCCACCATTATTGGCGAAGGTGCATTCAACAATTGCAATGCCCTCAGCAACGTGAGTCTGCCAGCTGCCACCAGCATTGGTGGAAGTGCATTCGCATATTGCAATGCCCTCACCAACGTGAGGCTACCAAATGCCACTAACATTGGAAGCTGGACATTTGAAAATTGCTCCGCATTCACATTCTTAGAGCTAGGAACAACACCCCCTACACTTGGGAATAGTGCTTTTGCTGGTTGCCCCAACCTGCGCTTCCTACAGGTGAACGATGCTGATGCCTACAAAAACGATAACGATGGCGACACCAACGACAACCTGTGGCACGGCTGGCTAATAAATGTGCAGCCCGCTCCGCTTACGGTAAAGGTGAACGGCGGTGCGGAGCATACTGGTAGCTCGCTGTATGATGCTATTGCAGACAGCGGCGTAGATCCTGCCAATGTGACCCAGCTCGAGGTGCTCAGCGGCGACCTGCTCGCCTCCGACGCTGCCTACATGGTGAATACGCTCACCAAG
>JAFWUG010000078.1 GCA_017524185.1 Bacteroidales bacterium | reverse complement strand
CCGCTCTATGCGCCGCTCTCCGTAGCCCTCCTCGTAGTGGAGGCGGATGACCTCCGCGAAGTACTTTCGCTGTTTCTCCGTGCGTAATTGATACATGGTTAACTCTCCTGGTTGTGAGTCAACTTTTTTCAGGTAAAGACAGTACCCCCTACCTTACCGCAGCCGCTGTAGAGATGCGATTTATCGCGTCTGCGAAACGAGAAAGGGCGAATCCGCAAGGGTTCGCCCTTTTTTTGTTCATGGAAGCGAAGTCGCGATGCACTGAATGTGTCCGCCCGTGAAGCAAGGGAGCATGCCCCCTTGTCCCTCATGCGAATAGCAATACGAGGGAACGCAAAAATCGCTTCCATACAACACATTAAAACATGCGTTGAATGGACAGTAAAACCGCATAACCATGCGTCTCTAAAATCAAAATAACGGGCAACATAGCTCAACCTTTCACACGCTGAAGCATCACCTCATCGTCCCAACCTTGAGCGGTACGCCGCCAATCACGCTTTACGCCAGCCTCGGTATAACCCAACTTGGCGAACAATGACAAGCACACCGCATTGCTACTGGCCACGTTGCTATACAGCTGATGCAAGCCCAAAAAACCAAGAGCATACTCCTCCATGAGCATCAACGCGTTGGTGGCATAGCCCCTATGCCTATCTGACTGACGTGCCACAAGCAATCCCACCTCAGCCCGCCGATGAAAGGGATCAAAATTAAAAAGATCGATTAGACCAACAGACGTTAAACTATCGCCCTTGGCCTCAATCACCAACCGAAGCTGCTTAGCCTGGTATATATCTAAGCCAGAATGCTTTATGTAGTCAGCGAGTGCCTTACGCGATATGGGCGCAATGGTGGTGCTCACACGCCAAACATCCATATCGTTCTCCCAGACATAGAGCAAATCCACATCGTTGGGTTCCAAGGCGCGTAGGCGCACCGCATCATTCTCAAGCATCGACATGGCAAGTTCTATAACGATGTTCGTGGCGCAAAGCGCTGCAAAAATTCGTCGTTAAGCCCCTCTTTATACTTCACCTCGTAGATTTTACCCTGATAGTGCAGTTTGGGCGGATACAGCGTGTCGGGCGCAAACAACGACACTGTGGCCAGCGAATCGACGAAAATCACATTGCTGGTAGGCAGCGTATCAATCACCGCAAAATTAGCATCCAGACGCGGACGTCGCGGACTGCTGGCCATCACCAACTGCTGGTCGAGCAGCGGCGTAAACATCGTAACCTCATAAATTGTCTGCGACCCGCGCCCATTATCGCCAAAACGCGACAGCAGCGCACGCGTACCATCGCCAATGGGCGACAGGAATAGGTCGTCGTCGGGCGTATTGAGCGGATAGCCCAAATTGTTGGGCTTACCCCACGAAATATACTGATTGTTCTGCGCCACAAACATATCGTAACATCCGGTGTTCTCGTGCCCCTCTGAGCTAAAAAAAAGCAGATTACCATTGGCCGAGAAAAAGGGGGTGTTCTCGTTGTAGCGCGTGTTCACAATCGGTCCCATGTTGGTGGGTACACCCCAGTCGCCATCGTCGGTGCGTGGGCTGATATACAAATCGAGATCGCCATAGCCACCAGAACGATTGCTGCTAAATACCAAATATTTACCATCAGGACTTTCGCTCGCATGCGCCTCATAATAGTCTGTGTTGACATTACGCCCCAGCCGCTGCATCTCGCTCCAAGCCATGCCATTATAGGTTGACACAAAGATATTTCCGTCCTGATTTTCCTCCTTATGCAAATAGAGCCGCGAGCCATCGAACGAGAGCGACAGCGTGCTACACGTGCCGTTCACCTTCAGGTCGAGGGTGATATTCACTGGCTTGCTCCACGAGCCATCGGACTGGCGGCGCGACACCATGATGGCGTTGTAGAACTTGCGCTTGCTAGTGTAGGCCAGCGTTTGGCCATCGCCCGACAGCACCGCCCCAAAATCGTCGAAACGATCATTGAACGTGCTGCCTATATTCCTCATCATAAGGTCTATTGGCGATTGCTGAGCGAGCTGTGCAACGCGAACAGCCGCCGTTTGATGCTCCCAGTAGTCCTTGTTCCAATCACTGCGGCGCCTGGTGCTAACCGAATCTTTGAACCGCTGATAGGCGTCCAAAGCCCGATCCAACTGGTTGTTCACAAAATAGGCGTTGCCTAAGTAGAACAGCGCATCGATTGGGGCCTTGGTTTCCGTGGCCGAATTGGGCCGATGTCGGCGTGTCATGTTTTGGGTGGCCTGCTCCAGATGGGCAATGGCACTATGTTTACGTCCAGCAATGTGCAGATAGCAAAATCCAGCCAAATAGTGCAGATTAGCATTGTTGGGCTGCTCGGCCAAGGCCTGCATGTAAAGCGGCAAAGCCTCCTCGTACTCCTCGAAATAGAAATACGAATGGCCATCCTTTATTATATCCTCCAGTTCTTTGGCCGATAGCGATGTTTGAGCCTGAACCATGGGCGCAACAAAAAATAGCATGTACGCCATGATTATGTGGAGCATGTATGATTTAGTATGCATGTTCTATGATTCTGAAACCTTAATGCTACAAAAAAAGCCTATAGGACTTATACGTTTCTAACCGAATAAAAGTTGCAAGCAAATACGAGGGTCGGTTAGAGAATACCATCGTTAGCTCTAAAATCAAATAAATCCACATAATTCCTATAAAATTAAATTTTTTCACAGCAAAATCACCCATTTAGGCATTACATCTTATTGCAAAAAGTTATACCTTTATGGTGCACTTTTGCGAACCTGTTTACAAGGCTAACACATTTATAAGCACCTACTATCCTTTTGAAATGGTATCTGGTTATACTCTTTGTCAGATAGAGCAAGCGCTAAAAGGCTGTACCACATTGGCGTAATGGCGCGATAGGCTGAAATCGATGTATTCCAACCCCACATCGGTATATCTCGATGAGCTATTCGACAATTACATAAACCTATAGTTTTTGCCATTAAGCCAAACGGTAAAATTGTAGAATCATGTGTCAAATAAACATCTCCGCTATGAAACGTCTCTTCAACCTATTATTAGTTGTTGCCGCTATGGTGAGCACGTCATGCGGCACTAAGACCGACCAATGCACCGAACACCCATGGCAGCTGTCTGTGCGCAATGTTACTGCTATGGATGCTTTCCTGATTTTTTTGGCGACAGAGCGGGCGACTTAGATACGGTTAAGGCGAAAGCAGCCTCCACCACGCAATTCCTAAGCGGCAAAAGTTGCGGGTTATACGGCATCCCTATCGTGTACACGGGTGATATTGACTCCGCTGCCGTTGTTTTTGCCGATTGCAAAAGGGTGGCCTTTCGCTATAATAATCTAACATCTGCCGATAGCGCAGTGCAGGCTCATTCCCCTTTGTTGCCGAGCAGCTACGTTCAGGAGGACATCGCGAGCGTCTATGTCATCGACAGCTTGCTGTACGGCCTTGCGCGTTAGCGCGGGCGGAGCAAACACCAAAGCGGGCTGAACACAATTTGCGTTCAGCCCGCTTTTCTAATCGGCTACGTAAGTAAATAGGCTATTTGCCCATCATCTGCTCAATGGCCTTGGCCAGGCGGCGTGCGCCCTCCTCATTCTTCTCCTTCGACATGAACGAGAAGTTGAGCCGGAGCGTGTTTTTGCCGCCACCATCGCAGTAGAACACGGTGCCGGGCACAAAGGCCACGTTCTCCTTGATGGCCACCTCGAACAATGCCTGCGCGTCCATACCCTCGGGCAGGGTCATGAACAGGAAGAGGCCGCCCTCGGGCTCGGTCCACGTAACGCCCTTGGGCATATATTTGTGGAACGCAGCCACCATGGCGTCGCGCTTCTCCTTATACGACTGCTGTATTTTCTTCAGATTTTCGTCCAAGTAGCCGCGCTCGATGTACTTGTGGGTAATCATCTGCACGAACTGCGAGGTGCAAAGGTCGGTGTTCTGCTTGGCTATCACCAACTTATCGATGATGGACTCGTGAGCCACCACCCAGCCCAGGCGGAAGCCCGGCACAAACACCTTGCTCATGGTGCCAAGCAGGATCACATGGCCCGTGCCATCAAGCTCGAGCATGGTGCGCTGCGGCTCGCCGCTGAAGCGCACATCGCGGTAGGGGCTATCCTCAACAATCAGCACATCGAACTCACGCGCAATCTCAATAATCTCGCGGCGGCGGCTCTCGGGCATCGATATGCCAGCGGGGTTCTGGAAATCGGGTATCACGTAGATGAACTTGGGTTTTGGGCCCTGCTGGCGCATCTCGGCCAGCTTGGCGCGGAGCAGGTCCGAGCGCATACCCTGGCTGTCCAACTCAATGCCCACAGGCACAGCACCGTAGGCCGCAAAGGCGGCTATGCCGCCCAAGTAGCTGGGCAAACCGCAAATCACCTTGTCGCCCGGATTGATGAAGATTTTTGGTAGCAGGTCGAGCGTCTGCTGCGAAGCGGTGGTAATCACCAGGTTGTCGAGCGTGAGTTTGAGCGCACCCGACTGGTTGTAGCGGTCCACCAGCAGCTGTCGCAGGGGCTTATAGCCCTCGGTTTCGCCATACTGTAGAGCGGCAGCGGCGTTGGTGTCGAGCACCTCGTTGGTGAGCTGGCGCAGCTGCTCCACGGGGAAGCTCTCGGGCGAGGGCAGTCCGCCCGCAAACGAGATGAGCTCGGGGCGCTGCGTCATTTTGAGCAGCTCGCGGATAACCGAGCGTTTCATGCGGCCTGAACAAGCCGATAGGATTTGATTGAGATCGGAAATCATGTCGTTGTTATAGTTTTAAAGCATTTTGCCGTTTTAGCCTTACAATTGAAAGCCAATTATGCTTGCAAAGTTACAAAATGAAACCACCCAAACAAACCTTGCGGTCAATTTGGGTGGTTTTAGTTTGTATTATGCCGTATTTAAAACTATTCGCGGACTCCGCGCACGTCGATTATCTTCTCGTGCTTGTAGATCTCGATGAGCAGCGGCTCGTAGCGCTCGTAGAGCACCTTGCGCTTTAGTTTCAGGGTTGGCGAGAGTTCGCCCGTAAGGGGGCTCCACTGGTCGGCCACCAGGCGGAAGCGCTTAATCTGCTCGTAGTCGCTCAGCTCCTTGTTCAGCTTGTTCACCTCGCGTTGGTAGCGGGCAACCACCTCGGGCAGAGTGATTAGCTCTTGGTTGTTCTGGAAGTGCACCTTGTGGCGGGCGCACCAGTCGTGCAGGAAGCTGAAGTTGGGCGAGATGATGGTGCTGGCGAACTTCTCGTTCTCGCCCACCACCATGCACTGCTCTATGAAGAACGAGCCTTTGAGCTTATTTTCAATTATTTGCGGTGCAATATACTTACCGCTCGAAAGCTTGAATATCTCCTTTTTGCGGTCGGTGATGGTGAGGAACTTACCCTCGGCCATCATGCCGATGTCGCCCGTATGAAACCATCCCTCGGCATCGATTGCTTGGGCGGTGAGCTCGGGAGCCTTGTAGTAGCCCTTCATCAGGCCTGGCCCTTTCATCAAAATTTCGCCATCGTTGGCAATTTTAACCTGGGTATGATATAGCAGCGGACCAACAGAACCCACCTTGATGTTGCCCGGCGTGGCAGGGTGATTCACCGATATGACGGGCGAAGTCTCGGTGAGGCCATAGCCCTCAATGAGCGGCACCCCAGCGGCCATAAACGCCCTAATTATCTTGGATTGCAGGGCTGCGCTGCCGCTGATAACGTAGCGCAGATTGCCACCAAAAGCGGCATTCCACTTGTCGAGCACCAGCTTGCGGGCCACGCGCAGCTTGAGCATATAGAACCAGCCGTTGCCGCACTCGTTATAGCGATAGGCCAGATTGGCGGCCCAGAAGAATATCTGCTTCTTGATGCCAGTCAAATCCTTACCCGTAGCGATAATCTTGTCGTAGAACTTTTCGAGCATTCGCGGCACGGTCATGAATATTGTGGGCCTAATCTCCTTCAACGTAGCGGGCAGCGAAGCCAAATCCGAGTAGTAGATACTCATGCCATAGAGCTGCATGCAATAGTTCACCATACGCTCAAACACGTGGCTCAGCGGCAAAAAACTCACCGCCTTCTCCTGCGGACGCAGCTCTATAATACGCATACAGGCCTCCACATTGCTCAGAAAATTGGCATGGCTAAGCATAACGCCTTTTGAAACTCCCGTTGTTCCAGAGGTATAGACCATCGACACCACATCGTCGTGCTTAATGGATGCCTTTATGCGCTCCAACTCATCGGTGAGCTGCGGGGCAGACTCGCGCCCTTTATCTAGCAGTTGCTGCCAGCCGGGCAACTCAACCTCCTCATTCAGGGTGTACATACCCAAAATCTGTGGCATCTCCTGCACTATGGGCAACAGCTTGTTATACAGACTTTTGTCGCCCACAAACAGCACGCGAATTTCGGCATGATTCAATATATGCCTATACTCATCGGGGCCAATGGTGGGATAGATTGGCACATGCACCAATCCTGCCTGCGCCACACCCATATCCACCATGTTCCACTCGGGACGGTTCGAGGCCACCGTGCCCACCTTGTCGCCTGGCTTCAGCCCCATGGCAATCAGTCCAAGGCTCAGATTAGTAGCATTTTCAGTGTATTGACCTATGGTGTACTCCACCCACGAGCCGTTGCGTTTGTGAGCCAGCGCGGGCCAGCCCTTATATACCTGCAGACCATTGTCGAGCAGGTCGAATATGCGGGTTACTTCCATGTTGTTATTCTGTGTGTGTGTTTATGACTACTATTATTACGATTGGCAGGGCTTTTCGATGAACAGACCGCTGTCAAAACGCTCAAATTTTCGCGCCGCAAAGGTATGAATTTTTTTTACACATAACCCTCATTATAATAGTTCGTTCGTTTTATTATGTTATAATATTTATTTTCAACAAGTTACCACCAAACAATTTCTAAACCCAAACGCCCTACTCCCGACAAACACACATGCGCAAACTACTTTGATGTACCCCAAGCAGCATATTCGCCGTATAAAGAGCAATTGTACAAATTGCAAATAATCAACACTCAAACAATATGACACAGAACTACATCAATCTTTCACGCTGGATTCGTAGAGCTGCACAATGCACCATGCTCATGCTCACCCTACTAATCTGCGTACTGACCTCACATGCTCAGAATCTCACAGTCACGGTGAACGGCTCAACGACCGTAAAAAACCAAGCCTCGCTACAGGCGGCCATAGCAACCAGCACCATCGCCACAAACGACATCACAAGCATAAGCGTGTCGGCGGGGACGTTCACAACGGCCGACTGGAACTATCTAAGCACCATAGGTAACCTTACAACATTTGAAATTACAAATGGAATCAGCTCGGCTGCGGATGTACCTGACCATCAATTTACGTCAGCACCAATAGAAAACATAACATTACACAAAGTAAAAACAATCGGCAACTCTGCTTTTTTTTACTGTTTAAACCTTTCCACTGTAAATCTACCAAATGCTTTAAATATAAGCGGAAATACTTTTGTGATGTGTTCACAACTTACCTTTGTAGATTTACCCCAAGCAACAAACATTGGCAATGCAGCTTTTTTCTATTGCACAAAACTTACCTCCATACATCTGCCTAAAGTTACAACACTCAACAAAGGTGCATTCGTTGGGTGTTCTGTCCTTTCTAAGATAGAACTACCATCAATCACCAATATTGTAGCCAATGCCTTCCAAGACTGCTCTGCCCTAAAATCCATATATCTCCCCAAAGCGACAAGCATAGGCGAAACCGCCTTCGACGGCTGCTCCTCCCTCAACATACTCGGTCTAGGTGCTACTGCACCCACCGTGGGGGCGAACGCATTTCAGGGCTGCCCTGCCGAGCGCATCCTAATGCTGATTGATGAAAACAACCAGCCACTAACTGGAGTTGCCCAAATCAACGCTGCCAATATCTACAAAAACAGCTCGGGATGGAGCAATAACCAATGGTATGGATGGAAACTTAACGCTCCCTACTTTATCACCCTCGAAACCACCAACGGGACAGTGAGCCTACCAAATAGCTGCATCAACCTAAAAACAAACACCTACGCCATACCCGATGGTCTCAACAATATCGTCCTAACGCTTGCCCCCAACAACGAGCATGTTCTGAAACAAATTGATGCTTTTGAAACTGGCAACGCGAGCAACAAAGTAACGCTCACGGGCAACGAAAACACCCGCAGTTTCGCAATGCCCAACCACAACGTAACCATACAGACCATCTTCTCGCTCAAATACAATATCTCCGCAACAGTATCGCCCGACCATAGCGGCTCCATCAGCGGCACAGGCGACTATTTCGACGGCGAATCGGTTACCCTGAAGGCCACGCCTGCCGAGGGATACTCGTTTGTGGGATGGAAAGAGGGCAACAGCACGGTGAGCTCCAGCGCTACATACACATTCACGGCCAGCAAAGACCGCACCTTAGTGGCTGAGTTTGAGATAAATACATACACCATCAGCACTTCCGCTAATCCCGCAAATGGCGGTACGGTGAGCGGCGGCGGTAACTACAACCACGGCCAATCGGTTACCCTGAAGGCCTCTCCCGCCGAGGGATACTCGTTTGTGGGATGGAAAGAGGGCAACAGCACGGTTAGCTCCAGCGCAACATACACATTCACGGCCAGCAAAGACCGCTCCTTAGTAGCTGAGTTTGAGATAAATACATACACAATCAGCGCTTCCGCTAATCCCGCAAATGGAGGTACGGTGAGCGGCGGCGGTAACTACAACCACGGCCAATCAGTTACCCTGAAAGCCACGCCTGCCGAGGGATACTCGTTTGTGGGATGGAAAGAGGGCAACAGCTCGGTGAGCTCCAGCGCAACATACACATTCACGGCCAGCAAAAACCGCACCTTAGTGGCTGAGTTTGAGATAAATACATACACAATCAGCGCTTCCGCTAATCCCGCAAATGGCGGTACGGTGAGCGGCGG